>JAFTHD010000072.1 GCA_017457585.1 Bacillota bacterium
GATACTCGTCTCTGTATCTGTTAACATCAAAGTCATCTATCATGCAGCCCGAGAGCTTCTCTCCGAAGGCCTTCCAGCCGGCACATGCATCCGGCTGCCTTTTGCACAGGATGCTCTGTATCTCATCCATATACGGAGCCATGGCATCCATGTCGTATTTATCGACTTCGAATTCCTCCGAAGCTCCTCTCAGATACTTCAGTGCGTATATCATCTGCGCAAATGCCAGTGTGTAGTCTGCCGGATTGTCCTTTACGACTTCATTGTAATCGGCCCAGGCAGGCAGATATCTGTATCTCGCGAAACTGTAATCAGGAAAGTGCCCTGCTCTTCCGTGCCCAAGGTTCATAGGAGATGTCTCACTAATCTGGAGCAGAGTGTTGGTGTATTCCCCTTTTTCAAGATCATCAGCTGTAGTGGGGTTATGGTTGAACTTCACCCTGCGTTCTTCGATCCTTCCGTCATCATAAGGAATGATCTCATAAAAATGACCGCTTATATTATTTATGACAAGCGAAGGCGTGCCCGCGAAGTACTGATGCGCCCATGTGTCCGCTATGACATGCATGGCTATACCAGCCGCTTCAAGGCTCTTTCCTTTTGCCAGCCTGACAGTGTCTGCCGCCAGCTCGCCATTAGGGCCGCATATAAGGCGGTATTTTCTCCTGTAAGCGCGCGAACACCTCACCTGAGGGTTTCTGTGCAGATCACGCGGAAGGAAGTGGAATGAGGCCCATATCCTCGTTATATCCTGGAGCCCAAGCAGATCAGTCCTGGCATCGGCAAGCTCTGCCTGAAGCTGTGTGGTCGCTGCAGAAAGCGGAGCCTTTATGCCCTTCAGGTATACCTTGGTGCACTCGTCCACAAACTGCGCACTGTAACATATGGCCATGCTTTCTTCATGGCTGTAACCGGCAAGGTATGCTGCCGCATATGTTGCGTAATAGTGAAAATCCAGCTGCATCAGGCTCTCTCCGCTATCTTTTTTCTGACCTTTCTAAATTTGAATGCACTGTAAAGCAATTCTGACAGAAAGATCATAGATGTAAGATCAAATACGAATTTGGTTATGTCATATCCCGTAAAGTCGTTATTGACCAAACTGCGAATAAAGGAAACGATGGCATAGACACCGTAGATCATAAGAACGATGGCGCAAACGATATACCCGTACCGTTCCTTCCCGTCACTCACCTCTTTGCCCGCGCCTTTCCATATCAAGTACCTGAATGAGATCGCGAGAATAAAGAAGAAGCCCAGAATGATCGCGTCAATGACAACATATATTGCAATAGGGACCCCTTCGGGCAGGAATATATGTTCAGTATCGATGAACATGTCCATGAAGATCTTGATCACGTTCCATATGCCCATGACAAAAGTGCCGGTCGAAGTCAGCTTAAGAAGATAGGCATAGCGTCTTTCATCGACATGTGGCCAGTCATTCCTGGCTTCAACCAAAGAGCCGTGCATATTGATAAGATCATCATGTTTTTTATAGTCTCTGCTCATTATCAATTCTATCTACCCCGGTACATTAACTCCTTTTAATGATATTCTAGTCTCTGTTTTCGATTCTTTCAAAAGACCCTGTCTGCCTGCCAACGACAGGATGTACATCCGCATATGTAATTACATTGTCGAAGTCTTCATTGTATTCATTATACTTCAAAAACAAAAAACTCGAAATGTTGAAATTTCAAGGTTTCTCCGTGGTGGAGCGTACGAGGCTCGAACTCGTGACCTCCTGACTGCCAGTCAGACGCGCTCCCAGCTGCGCTAACGCCCCATTTCTGAAGGGATTATAGCATCTGCATGCATGCTTAATCAAGCTTCAGTGTGATTTCCCTTCATGTGTTTCTTGTATTCGTACATCTCTGCATCCGCACGCTTCAGCACATCGGCCGCGCAGGTGTCTGTCTGCGGATCATATACAGCGAGGCCTCTGGCAATACTTATCCTTTCCCATGGCGCTGCTCCGTCCCTGTCAGTCTCTGCTGCTCTTGCATCGAATGTCCTGCAAACCTCATCACGTGCTTCATAATCAGTATTATGCATTACAGCTACGAATTCATCA
>JAFTHD010000073.1 GCA_017457585.1 Bacillota bacterium
ACCACCCTTCCGGTAATCCAAGGCCAAGTGATGAGGACATTCTCACGACGAAACGGCTCATGGAAGTGGGGGAATTGATGGGGATTCCTGTCATTGATCACATAATAGTGGGAGACGGAGCCTACTGCAGTATGAAGGATGACGGCCTCTTCGATGCAATAAGAGGATTGAATTAGGTTGCACTGAATTTCGTGGAGACAGAAAGAGGGAACTCGGGCAGGATACAAATAAAATGCTGTACAAATACGAAGTTGTTACTTGACTTTGCATTAAATTATAGGCAAACTATAATAGAGAAATAATGTTTATTGGGGAAGTGAAATGAGTCAAGTAATCTTAGTGTCTTCGGGAAAAGGCGGAACAGGCAAAACCATGTTCGCTGTTAATATGGGAGCCTTCCTCGCTTCGAGAGGAGCGAGAACCATGCTGATCGATCTCGATATGGGTCTTAGAAATATGGATCTTTATCTTGGGATGGAGAACAGGGTCGTATATAATATCATGGACGTAATGTCAGGAATATGCAGGATCAAGAAGGCCATGATAAAAGTTGACGGATTTGACAGCCTGTACTTCATGGCGGCTTCTCCGAGAAGAGATGACAGAGATATCACTCCGCTCCATATGGAAGTTCTCTGCGACAAGCTCAGCAAGGAATTTGACTTCATAATAATAGACTGCCCTGCAGGGATAAGCGATCTGTTTGATGTCGCCATAGGACCTGCGGATAAGGCGGTAATCGTTACCGAGCCTGAAGTTGCATCTCTTAGAGACGCAGACGTTACGGAGAGATATCTCATGGACAAAGGGCTTACAGACATCAGAATCGTTGTGAACAAGGTTCGCGTCGATCTTATAAGAGCGCATATGGTGCCTTCCCTTGCAGATATTTCGGAAATGCTTCAGGGCAAGCTGGTGGGTATAATCCAGGACGATGATAACATTCATATTTCGACGAACAAGGGGATTCCTATAGTCTGCAAGAAAGGTACATATATAGAGAAGAACTTCAAGGAAATAATATACAGAATAGTAGTGTAGGGACCTTCGGAATACAATTATCAAATTATCCCTGTTAAGAAGAAAACCCCGCGTTAGAACTGGATCCACATGTGCGTCGCACATCGGGCTCGGTTCTAACGCGGGGTTAAAATTTGTATAGCACTAATGTTCCCTGTTTTGATTCTTCAGGTTAAATTCTTTCCGATATTTCAGAGTGGAGCGTCTGAAGGGATTTAATCTCATTGGTATTGCTCGTCTTGTGGGCCTTGATGCCGTGCGCCGTTGCTGTTGCAGCGGCCATCGTTGTGATGTAAGGCACCTTTCCCTTGATGGCAGCCTTCCTCAGGTAGCTGTCATCGACAACGCTCTTCTTATCGTCAGGCGTATTGACGATAAGATCGATTTCTCCGTTTGTTATGGCGTCTATGATGTTCGGCCTTCCTTCGTTCAGTTTGTTGATCCTCGTGCAGCTGATTCCTGCAGCCTGTATGGCAAGCGATGTGTTGCCTGTTGCGATGATTTCAAATCCCGTATCGGCGAACATCTTTGCAAGCATGACCGCTTCCGGTCTGTCCTTTTTGTTTACGGAAATGAGCACAGTTCCTTCGGTAGGCAGCGGTGACTGAATCGCTTCCTGCGCCTTTACAAAGGCTTCTCCGTAGGATGGAGACAGTCCCAACACCTCGCCGGTCGATCGCATTTCTGGCCCCAGGATAGGGTCAACTTCCTGGAACATGTTGAACGGTAATGCGGCTTCCTTAACTCAGTAGTACGGAATGCTGCGCTCCTTCAAGGATGCCACAGGGCTCTCCCTTCCCGTAAGTTCACGAGTGATAATATCCGTTGCAATCGGAACCATCCTGACATTGCAGACTTTGGAAACCAGCGGTACGGTTCTGGAAGCACGCGGATTTGCCTCAAGCACGAAAACTTTGTCGTTCTCGATGGCATACTGCATGTTCATGAGACCTTCAACGTGCATTTCCTCTGCGATCTTGCGAGTGTATTCCTTGATGGTTTCTACGTTTCGAGGTGAAATGTGTACCGAAGGAATGACGCAGGCCGAGTCTCCGGAGTGAACTCCGGCAAGTTCGATGTGCTCCATTACGGCAGGTACAAAGGCGTGCGTGCCGTCTGAAATCGCATCGGCTTCGCACTCGAGTGCGTTGTTTAAGAACCTGTCTACGAGGATTGGTCTGTCAGGCGTTACGCCCACTGCGGCGTTCATGTAGGCTGCCATCGCCTCATCGTCGTATACGACTTCCATTCCGCGTCCGCCGAGAACGTATGATGGGCGAACCATCACAGGATAACCGATCTTAGCTGCGATTGCCTTCGCCTCATCCACTGTCGTTGCCATTCCTGACTCAGGCATTGGAATGCCAAGCTTATCCATCATTGCCCTGAACTCATCTCTGTCTTCGGCAAGGTCGATGACGGCAGGCGATGTTCCCAGAATCTTAACACCGTTCTTCTCCAGATCAGCCGCCAGGTTGAGAGGCGTCTGACCGCCGAACTGAGCGATAACGCCCAGAGGCTTTTCCTTGTTGTAGATGCTGAGCACGTCCTCAAGGGTCAGTGGCTCGAAGTAAAGCTTGTCCGACGTGTCGTAGTCTGTGGATACGGTCTCAGGGTTGCAGTTTACGATGATCGTTTCAAATCCCAGCTCTTTGAGCGCCTTCGCAGCGTGAACGCAGCAGTAGTCGAACTCGATTCCCTGTCCGATTCTGTTAGGACCGCCGCCCAGAATCATGATCTTGTTGTTATCGGATACAGGGTTTTTGTCATCTGCGTTGTAAGTGGAGTAGTAGTATGCGCTGTCCTTAGTGCCACTGACGTGAACGCCTTCCCAGGCTTCCGTGACGCCAAGCTGGAGCCTCTTATTTCGTATATCCTCTTCAGGAATGGCGAGAATCTGGCTCAGATACTTATCCGAGAAGCCGTCGCGCTTAGCCTGTGTGAGCGCGTCATCTGCAGGCAGCGTGCCCTTTGAAGCGGCCAAAGCCTTCTCTTCGTCTACCAGCTCCTTTATCTGCTGGAGGAAGTAGAGCTTAACCTTGGTAATATGGTGAATCTCCTCAGGCGTAGCGCCCTTTGCGAGGGCTGTGTATATGAGGAAGTATCTTTCGCTGGATGGCGTGATGAGCCTGTGCAGCAGTTCTTCCTTTGAAAGCGCATCAAAATTCTTCACGTGACCGAGACCGTAGCGACCGTTTTCAAGGGAGCGAATCGCCTTCTGGAAAGCCTCCTTGAAGTTCTTTCCTATGCTCATGACTTCGCCTACGGCCCTCATCTGAGTGCCAAGCTTGTCTTCAACGCCTTTGAACTTCCCAAATGCCCACCTTGCAAACTTGATAACCACGTAGTCTCCGTCAGGCACGTACTTGTCGAGGGTTCCGTACTTGCCGCATTCGATGTCCTTTAATGTCAGACCGGATGCCAGCATAGCCGATACCAGAGCGATCGGGAATCCCGTCGCCTTCGATGCCAGGGCCGATGACCTGGAGGTACGAGGGTTGATTTCGATGACGATGATTCTATCCGATACAGGGTCATGGGCGAACTGAACGTTTGTACCGCCGATTACCTGAACTTCGTTTACGATTTTGTATGCCTGTTCCTGAAGCCTGTCCTGAACTTCCTGGGATATGGTGAGCATTGGAGCCGAGCAGAAGGAATCGCCTGTGTGCACGCCCATCGGGTCGATGTTTTCGATGAAGCATACGGTTATCATGTTGCCTTCGCTGTCGCGAACGACCTCAAGCTCCAGCTCTTCCCAGCCGAGCACGCACTCTTCTACCAAAACCTGCCCCACCAGTGATGCCTGAAGTCCGCGGGCGCATACCGTCTTGAGTTCATCCCTGTTGTATACCATGCCGCCGCCTGCGCCGCCCATGGTGTATGCAGGTCTCAGAACCACAGGGTATCCCAGTTCATCCGCAATTTCGAGCGCTTCTTCAACGGAGTAGGACACGCGGCTCTTTGCCATTTCGATACCCAGCTTGTCCATCGTTTTCTTGAACTCGATTCTGTCCTCGCCGCGCTCGATGGCGTCGACCTGAACGCCGATGACCTGAACGCCGTACTTTTCCAAAATCCCTTCCTTGTATAGCTCTGAACACAGGTTGAGGCCCGACTGGCCGCCAAGATTCGGAAGAATCGCATCGGGACGCTCTTTTGCAATGATCTCTTCAAGTCTTGCAACGTTGAGAGGCTCGATGTAGGTCACATCCGCCATCTCAGGGTCTGTCATAATCGTAGCAGGATTGGAGTTTACCAGCACGATTTCGTAACCCAGATTTCTCAGCGCCTTGCAGGCCTGTGTTCCCGAGTAGTCGAACTCGCAGGCCTGACCGATTATGATAGGTCCGGATCCGATAATAAGAACTTTGTTGATATCTTCTCTCTTTGGCATGTCGTTCCTCCTGTATATTCATGGTTATGCAAAATCTGTCTGTCGCTTAAACGGTTAGATTATAGCATAAAAACATGTGCTTGTCTCGTATATTTCATAAATAAATATGCAAAAATATGCATTTTTATTAATTTTATGCAATATCTTCACTCTTGTTGTATAATGTCATATAGTGAATGGAACAGGAGAGGAATTTTGTGGCTAAACTCACGAAACTTCGTTACAACAAAATAAGCGAAGATCTTCAGGCACAGATCAGGGCTGATATTGCGGAGGGGAAGAAAAACCCTTACGCCTGCAGGGACGAAGACGCGGTTAGGCGTGATATGAATTCCGACAGGCAGAACCTTTGGCGTACAGCCTACGTCAGGGACTGTGAGAAGATCATACACCTGCCCTATTACAACAGGTACACGGATAAGACCCAGGTGTTCAGTTCCTATCAGAACGACGATATATCGAGAAGAGCTCTTCACGTGCAGCTTGTTTCGAGGATAGCGAGGAACATTGGAAGAATTCTCGGACTGAACTGTGACCTGATAGAGGCCATGGCGCTCGGACACGATCTGGGGCACACGCCTTTCGGGCACGCAGGCGAAGCATTTCTAAGCAGGATTCTCAGGCAGGAGACGGGCAGATTTTTCAACCACAACATACAGAGCGGAAGGATACTGGACGGTATATTTATGCGAAACGTCAGCCTGCAGACGCTGGATGGAATCATATGCCATAACGGCGAGTTTGAGATGAAGGAATACATCCCGAACCGCGGCAAAACCTTTGAGACTTTTGACCGTGAGATGAGAGCCTGCTCTGAAGATGCAGAGGCGGTAACCAGCCTCGTTCCCATGACCCTTGAAGGATGCGTCGTAAGAATCAGCGACATGATAGCCTATCTCGGAAAGGACAGACAGGATGCGAGGAAGTCAGGGCTCATCGATGAGAGCTTTGATTTCAGCACGGATACGATTGGGGCGGAAAATGCGGCGATCATTAACAATATCACCGTGGATATCATAGAAAA
>JAFTHD010000074.1 GCA_017457585.1 Bacillota bacterium
ATCTGTATCCGTTAGGATTGTTTTTCTGCCAGTTCCAGCTGTCCCTGCACATATCATCGAGATTTCTCGCTGCTTTCCATCCGAGCAGTCTCTCCGCCTTCGATACGTCTGCCCACACTTCCGGCAGATCTCCATCTCTTCTTTCGCCAATCTCATGGTTGACATGAACGCCGCTGTTTCTCTCAAATGTCTCTACTATGTCAAGAACACTGTACGGCGTTCCCGTACCCAGATTGAAAACTTCCGTGCCCTTGTTGGACTTTGCGAATTCAACAGCCTTAATATGGCCTTCTGCAAGATCCATAACGTGGAGATAATCCCTGAGGCACGTTCCGTCAGGTGTAGGATAATCGCCTCCAAAAACTGTGAGCTTATCTCTTTTGCCAACAGCAACCTGCGATATGAATGGCATTAGGTTATTGGGAATTCCGAGAGGATCTTCTCCTATGAGTCCGCTTTCGTGCGCTCCTATCGGATTAAAATATCGCAGCAAAACGACCGAAAGTTCTTCATTCGCTGATGCCGCATCCATTAAAATCTGTTCTATCATCGACTTGGTCCAGCCATACGGATTCGAACAGGCTCCCTTTTCCATCGTCTCTTTGTAGGGGCTTTGGTTTCCTTCACCATATACGGTAGCAGACGAGGAGAATACTATGTCCTTAACATCAAACTCCCTCATTATCTCAAGAAGGGACAGGGTGGAGTCGAGATTATTACGATAATATTCCAAAGGCTTCTGAACCGATTCCCCTACCGCCTTAAGCCCTGCGAAATGAATGACTCCGTCTATTTTGCCAGCAGAGAAAACATTTCTGAGGAACTCCTTATCCTTCACGTCACCCTCAAAAAAACCGGGTCTCGTCCCTGTAATGCTCTCGATTCTGTTAATCACCTCTCTGTTGCTGTTCACAAGGTTATCCGCTATCACAACATCATACCCAGCGTTTATCAGTGCAACTGCCGTGTGGGAACCTATATATCCTGCTCCTCCTGCCAGTAATATTTTCATCCTGTCTCCTTTTCACATTTCTATCCGTGTTGTTTCTGTATGATTTGTCTGCGCTTAATCTGATCCGGTCTTATTCAACTCTATATTGAATTGCGCTTACTTCTTCACTATTATATCATATCACAAAATCCCGAACGAGTCGTTCGGGATTTTGAATATCTGCATGCAACACCGGAGCTGACGCCTATGAACAAGGCCAATATGGCAAGCGCCCATGATTCCGATCGTCTTCTTTGGGAAAATATCCATCAGCTTCCCGGTTATCAGTGTCGCCGGAATAATCGCAATACACGGAAATGATATAATGCTCTGTACCTGCGACTGCGAGGCTCCTGGAAATTGTTCCGCTATAACTGTCAGCGCACCGGACACCCCGATGACACCCATCATAAGAATAGCCAGTGCGTAGATACCTATCTTGATTTTCGTTTTCTCAGTCATATTCCTATCGCTCCACTTTTTCAGATTTGGTAATTTCTCCAGACATGACAGCACCGGGCCTGATTGCCCGGTGTATCATGATTCATTGAAAGGTAGGTTATCTATGTGTTCTATATTATCGTGCGACCGGCTGCATCAGCTTTCCTGACAGCCTCACGCACCACTTCTTCTGTAATTTCAAAAGGCATGTTGTATATTACGCTTCCATCTGCACAAGCGCCTTTCGCTATGCGGATAAGCTTCTCCTCCGTCACCTCTGCGATTCCCAGCTGCGACAGTGTAATCGGAAGGCCAACATCCACAAAGAAGCGCTGCACACGCGCAAGGTCTTCATTATCTTCCAAAACGAGCTGGCAGACCAGCCCAAAGGCCACCTTTTCACCGTGCAGCAGATGATGACATTCAGTCAGTGTCCCAAGGCCATCGCTTATTGCGTGAGCTGCCGCAAGGCCACCGTTTTCGAATCCGAGACCAGATAAAAGCGTATTTGCCTCTATCACATTTTCAAAAGGCCTTGAAAGCAGTCCTTTCCTGGCATCCGCCAATGCCTTGCGTCCGTCTCTGTACAGAATGTCCCTGCAAAGCTCCGCAAGTGCTCCCGCCGCAAGAAGTTGCTTACCGCCGGCAGGGCTAATGCTCCCAGCTATCTCACAAGCTTTGTACTCATACAATGTTGCGAGAGCATCTCCCATACCTGCTACCGTCATTCTAACCGGCGATGATGCGATCGCCTCAGTGTCCACAATCACTATATCAGGATTTTTATCCATCATGATGTAGCTCTCCGGCTCGCCTGAAGGAGTATAAACTGCCGCGATAGCACTGCAAGGCGCATCCGATGCCGCTACCGTCGGGCAGATAATAACCGGAAGTTTCTCAAACCAGGCAACGGCTTTCGCCGTATCCATAACTTTGCCGCCGCCGATTCCAATGATGACTTCGCTTCTCTTCTTACTGGCTTCCCTGCGTATCTTGGCGATTTCTGCCTGGGTACACTCTCCACCGAAGGTGCAAACTTCATATGCGATATCGCTTCCTTTGAAGCCCTCGCTTAACCTCTCGCCGAAGCGCTCCCATCCGCCTCTGCTTATGATAAGGAGCACCGAATTCCCGTATCTTTGCACATACTTGCAAAGATTGCTGAGTGCTCCCCTCTCCTGCACGTATTTAGGCGTGCTGATAAATACTCCTGCCATTTATTCTCTCATCGTTACTACACCGCGAGGCAGACCTGACACCTTGACTTCCCATGCTTTTCCTTCGCTTCCGGTTATGTCGATCTGCCGTTTCACGAAGTTTCTCACCTTTTCTGCCACGAAAGGCCACAAGTCGTACACGTCGTTTCCTTTCATATCGGTCTGCTTCAATTCTTCGTATACCGTCCTCAGTATATCGTTGCACACGTTCACTTTGTTGATACCGAGTCGGCACACTTTGCGAATATTTTCTTCACCTGTACCCGAACTTCCGTGAAGCACGAGCGGTATCCCTGTCATCTCTTTTATGGCTGCCAGTCTGTCAAAGTCCAGGTGCGGCGTTCCGCTGTACGCACCGTGAGCCGATCCAATCGCAACGGCACATGCATCTACGCCCGTCTCCTCAATGAACATCTTCGCCTCTTCAGGATCCGTTAGCCCACCTGCCGCCTGATCGTATTCTGCACCCTGTCCCACATGTCCAATCTCTGCCTCGACGGAAATGCCGAGGGGACTTGCCATCTCAACGACCTTTCTCACATTCGCAATATTCTCATCCGTCGGAAGACTGGAACCGTCGTACATTACAGAGGTCATCCCGGCCCTGATTGCCTGCGCCACCTGCCCCAGGTTTGCTCCATGATCCAGATGCACAGCCACCGGTACCTTCGCCTGAGCTGCCAGCGCCGTGGCAATGCCGGCCGTGAACCGAAGGTCATTTGTCGTTGGATACTCCATATCAAGGCCCTCCGAGGTACCGGATATGCACTGCATGCTCGCTGAGCTGTATAACCGCAGACGGTCCTTTACCGATGCCTTCGGACATGCTGTTGCCGGAAATGATTACTTCCTCGCACAGCACATCTTTGAGAAGATAAATGACAGATACGATCCTATTCAGTTCGTGGATATCATCGACGGTCACCTGGAACTTCTGGCCTCCGACCTTCACTTTGCGGACACTTCCATATTTCTTACCAGGTGCATACCGGAATCAACTTTGGCGGAGTTCGTGCCCTTCCTCGAAGAGATCATACGCTTTGAAGAATCTAAATCCAACACATACAGGCTGGCAAACCTGCGAAATAGATTGGGATCACTGAATTTTGCCCTGGGTTACATGAACCTTGCCGAGGAACAGTTCCTCCATTCCAATGAATGCGCTAAGGCCCTGGAAGATCACCAGCTTATGGTCTGCAATTTCCAGTTCCTCGCAGACTGCTACAGGATAAGGGGCGAACTGGACAAGGCGATAGACACTGCAAAGAATGCGCTCTACGCGGCTGACAAGCATAATCTCAACATGATGCAGACTCACACACTCGAAGTTCTGCACAGGCTCTACCTTGCAAAGGGTGATGTTAAGAGAGCCACGGGATATCTGGAGGAAGCCGTCGATATTTCAGGAGAAAATCAGTTCCTGTCCCTGTGGCTGTTCCAGGACAGAAGCAGCCTCCTGCTTCATCAAGGCAAAACGGAAGAGGCCGTTGAAATGGCAAGAAGGGCATGCAACTGCACTCCGGAGGGCAGCGTTGGATATGATGTTGCCTCGACGAGACTTACCCTGGGTGAAGCCCTGATGGGAAACGGTGACTACGATGAAGCTGCCTCATGTCTTGATGTTGCTTACGAAAATGCACGTAACTGCGGATTCCTCTTGTACGACATCATTTTGCTCCAGATAAAGCTTCTCACGAATGCAGGGCAGCAGCAGCTTCTGACTTCCAAAGTTTCAGAGCTCAAAGAGACTTGCGTCAAGTACGGATATACCTGGTCGCCTTATTATGCAGATGCTCCCGCTGATGGTACAGTTGAACCTTCGGCAGGGGAGAGCAGTTCAGTCATAGAAATAAAAACGATGGGTAATTTTGAAGTGCTGAGAGATGGGCATCCGATCCGCATCAGCAGATCATCCAGTGTAAGTCTGCTCCAGTTCCTAATTATCAATAGGGGCGTTGGCGTAAACAAGGAAGTCATCATCGATAATATATTCCCGTATGACAGCGATACCAACCACTTTAACGTTGCACTGTCAGTTTTGCGAAAAAGTCTTGAGCCTGAACTGGCTTCCGGAAAGGATTCCAAATATATTTTACGGCACAAACAATCCTATCTCATCGACACGGAAGCGTTCAAAGTGGATGTATATGAACTCATGGACGTATGCGATAAGATCACTGCAACCGATGGGGAACTTGATCCTTCCCTTGCAGCGAGATTTAACGAGTTGTACAGAGGCGAGTTCATGGCAGACTACCCTTATGAAGAGTTTCTTGAAAATGCTAAGGCTCGAATCAGCAGAAAGTGCATGGAAACCCTTACGTTTATCGCAGACTACTATAGGAATTCTTCGACGCCGGCACGGGGCATAGAATACTATGAACGAATACTTGCGATAGACCCTTACGATGATCAGATGTACATCGATTATATAGATATCCTGCTTTCTCTCAGAGCAACCCATAAGGCGAGGGATATCGCAGATAAGATGATAAAGCATATTGAGGAGGAGCTGGGCTCACCTGCTGCAGCTACACTCGAAAAGCTGTTCGCCGAACATGGGTTTTCCTACAGCCGCTAAAAGGTTGCCCGGCGAATCATTCGTGAATCAATCGTTTTTTCTTGCGACATGACAGTATGATAAAAGACCGGTACAAACATTCTGTACCGGTCTTTCGTCGTTATACAT
>JAFTHD010000075.1 GCA_017457585.1 Bacillota bacterium
AGGAGAAAAACTCCCGTGAGGTGCAATACAGGGTTCAAAGAGGCGAAAGGTACATTACATGGATGTCCTCGCCTCTTTTTTCGTGCAATCGGGGAGCGCAATAAAAGATACAAAAAGGTTGTAAACGGGACAAAACGGTACTATAATACCAATATAGAAATAGTAACGTGACAAACCAAGGAGGATAGAGATTAGAGATGGAAATTGACGAGATGATCAGAATTAAACAGCAGAGGGGTTATAGCATCCGGCAGATTGCAGAGTACAGCGGTGTTCCGGAAGGGACTGTGCGAAAAATTTTTTCCGGGCAGACTGAGAACCCGAGGGTTGCTACCATTATTGCAATTCAGAAGGTCTTGGAGGGAGACGAATCGGTTTATCAGGGGAAAAACTATCTGTACGATAAAAATGCATCGGAATATGAGTTTTTTAACGAGTCAAGCGGTAAGGGCAGAAGCAACATGGTGGCTGAGACAGCGTTTTCTTACGGGCAGAAGAGATCAATGACCGTTTCAGATGTCGAGAAACTTCCTGAAGAATGCAGATGTGAACTGATTGATGGAGTCATCTATGACATGGGGACAGCAAGCATCGAGCATCAAGACATCGTGTTTGAAGTGGCTACGCAGATTAATTCGATGATAGATAAGAGGAAGTACAAGGTGATTGTAAATCCCGGCGTCCGTATTCTAAAGGATGATTATAACCTCCTCGTTCCGGACGTTGCAATTGTGTGCAGAAATAAGGTGAAAATTGGCAGATATATCGAGGGAACTCCGGCATTTTGCATGGAAGTTGTATCTCAGTGGAGCAGACAAAGGGATTATGTCACCAAACTGAGCAAGTATTCAGAAGCCGGCGTCGATGAATACTGGATCGTAGATCCTTTTAAGAAAATGATTACCATATACACCGAGTCGGAGAATTACACTCCGGAAATCATACCCATTAAAGGTGAGCGCGCCCTGACCCTGTCTGGCGATCCGGCAGGCGAATCAAAGGAATCATTAAAACTGGATCTGGATGAAATTGCGGCAATCATAGATAACTATGATACGGCGGAGTAGCGCCATTACTCCGCCGGATTGAGCAGTCTGGAGTAGTAGGTGTTTGTCTGATAAAGGGCGGCACAAGGATTGTGACCGAGAACTCTGTCCTTCGTCACCAGGGTAGTCACCAGTGCCCCCGAGTATTTGTAAAAGAGGGAGTCGTGTCCTACGCACAGGCCGATGACAACGTTCAGATCCGTTCCGGCCTTGTTCAGCGTTTTGGCCTGAAGGATCGGGTTGCACATGTTTACGCCGACGTCCTCGCATTTAGGGTCGATTCCTACGGAAGTCTTCGACTGTGCGCCTGCTTTGCATGCGAGGCTCTCCACCTGGAAGCCTTTGGCTCTGAAGATTGCTGCGGCAGCGCGGGCTTCCCTGATCAGTCCCACGCATGTTGCGATGCCGATGGTCTTAAATCCCATGCGGCGTGCGAACTCTGCGATCTCCTCGACACGGGTCATCTGGCAGTAGTATTCCGCCTCAACCAGGGCGGCATTCTTAGTCGTGCGCGCATTTTCCTCATCTTCTATGTAAAGGTTTCGAACCTCATCGATCAGTGCAGGGTCTGCCGCAGTCGTTGCGCAAAATTCAGGGTACTTGCCGGTTCCCTCGTCGCATGCGCATGAGCCGCAGTCCACGCAGCTTCTGGCGATGAAATCCTTCGTTGCCGAATTTTCATCTGCGGCGTTTTTCGCGGTTATAGGCATCTTTGCATCCAGCGTCGTACTGTCCTTTGTTGCCATGTTATCCTCCGTAAGCTATAAATTCAGCGCCTTTCGCAGCATCTCCTCGAGGGCTTTTTTGCTGCGGTATCGCGAGTTGTCTATCATCATGTCACATGCAGCCTCATAGAGTGGCATTCGCTCCTTCTCCATTTTGCGAAGGGCATCCACGTCGCGGCTGAGAGGTCTGCCTTTGGTGGCGAGCTTGTCGAGGGGCCTTTTCAGGAGCAGGACGAAACCGTTCTGCCTGAGTGCCGCTACGTTTTCTGCGCGCAGGACTGCGCCACCGCCCGTTGCGATGATCTGAGCTTTTTCTTTGCCGAGATCTGCTGCAACCTGAGACTCTATGTTCCGAAATCCGGCTTCGCCGTCACGAGCGAAAATTTCCGGTATGGAAATTCCTGCACGGCGAACAATTTCATCGTCCATATCCACCACCGTCTTGCCGGTGATTTTGCCGAGGGCCTTCGCGACGGTGGATTTGCCGCAGCCCGGCATGCCGATGAGGACGATGTTTCTCATCTTCTGTTCCATGGCGGATATGATCTCTTCGTTTTTATCTTCAAAGGCGCCAGGGGTACCCAGGAAGTATCCGGCTGCCGCCGTCGCCTGAGCGACCAGCATAGGAAGACCGTTTGACCACTTGAGTCCGCGGCCTTCGGCCTGCTGAATGAGAAGGGTCTTAAAAGGGTTGTAGATGACATCGATGACGCCTTCGCAGGCAGGGAAACGGTCCAGATCTATAACCCCCTGAAGATTATTCGGGTAAGTCCCTGCTGGAGTGGTATTTACGATAATCTCGATACCATCTGATACTTTGTCAAGCTCCTCGTATGTCAGCAACTTATCCCCGTCCGACTGGCTCCTTGACGCGATAATCACCTCTGAAGCGCCCTGGTGACCTGCAGCCACCCTCGCCGTAAGGGAAGTGCCGCCGGTACCAAGGATCAGAACTCGTTTGCCGGAAAAGTCGATTCCAGCACGCTTTGCTGCATAGAGGAATCCCTCGTAGTCCGTGTTGTGTCCGCAAAGTTTCCCATCTGCGAAATAGAGGGTGTTCACGGCACCGATTTCCGAGGCCAGATCGGATACCTGGTCGCAGAGGGGGATAACGTCCTTTTTGTATGGGATGGTAACGTTGAGACCGCCAAAATCCCTTGCGCCGATGAAGCCCTCAAGCTCTGACGGCTCCATACTGAAAAGATTGTATTCGTACTGTCCCAGCGCCTCGTGAATCTCTTTTGAGTAGCTGTGCACCAGCGTTCTGCCGATAAGTCCGTACTTCATAGTAGCCTCCTAAATCGCCTCCAGGTAGCAGCCTAGGAACACGAAGGTCTCAGGCGACTCCTCAAGCTCGCTCAGAAGGTAGAGCAAATCCGACTGGTAGACCGAGGCATCCAGATCGAAGTAGAAAAGGAACTCGAAGTCGCTTCCCGGAATCGGCCTGGATTCAAGCTTTGTCAGGTTCACGTCGATAGCGGCAAACTTTGCGATCATGTGGTAAAGGGAGCACGGCACGTGAGGAAGCGTCAGAATGAGACTAATCCTGTTGGCGCCCGGATAGATTTCCATCTTCTTGCTGATGCAGATGAAGCGGGTGTAGTTGTTGTCGGTCATCTGAATGTGCTTCTTCAGCACCTCAAGCCCGTACAGGTCCACGCATTCCCTGGAGGAAATCGCTGCAACATCGTCCCGGTCGGATTCCGCAACCATCTGCGCAGCCATAGCCGTGTTGTTCACCTTCGTGATCTTAACGCCGTTAAGGCTGCTAAGGAACTCGTCGCACTGGCCGATGGCCTGCTCGTGCGAGTAGATTTCCTTCACCTGAGAAAGCCTGGTTCCCGGCTTTGCCAGGAGCTGGTGATTGATTCTGAGACGCAGGCTCTTTACGATGTAAAAGTTGTAGTGCTGCATCAGGTTGTATATCGAAACCACCGATCCGAAGGAACTGTTTTCGATAGGGAGGACGCCGTATTCCACATCGCCGTTTTCTACCGCATCGAACACGTCCTCGAAGGTTTTATAGAACTCAATGTGAGGAAGCTGGAAGAGCCTTTCTGCAGCCGCGTGTGAGTAGGCGCCCGCGACGCCCTGACATGCTACCGTTGCGCGCTTTGGGAAAAGTTTCGGCGTCTCTTCAACGGAGCGTGCGATCCGCTCAGCCAGGTCGCTCCTCCTTCCCAGATAGTTGGCCTGGGCCGAATGGTCCACATCGAAGATGGTGTTGTAGACGAGCCTCGTGTAGCCCTCGTACTCTTCGCCGGCCCTGTCCGAGACCTTTTCGAGAATCTCGCGTTCCCGCTGATCTCTGGCAAAGGGCAGCCTGTTCTCCGCGCGGTACTTGGCCATTTTGGAGACGAGATCCATCCTCTCGGTGAAAAGATCCACTATTTTCTCATCGAGAATATCCGCCTGGTCTCTCAATTCCTGAAGCTTATCCTTAGATGATACCGGTTTGTCTGACATCTATATTTCCTCCATCATACAGTCAAGAATCCCAATCGCCAGCGCCGCCTCAACGATTGGAACGGCGCGAACGACAACGCATGGGTCGTGACGTCCTTTGATAACTAATTTTTCCGGTTGCCCCGTCTCCAGATTTACCGAATCCTGCTCCCTGCTTATGGACGGGGTAGGCTTGAAAGCGACGCGCGTTATGAGCGGCATACCCGTGGTGATTCCGCCCAAAATGCCGCCGTGGTTGTTGGTTACCGTTCGCACTTCGCCCTCCGAGAAGCAAAAGGCGTCGTTGTTCTCAGAGCCCAGAAGCTCCGATGCGCCGAAGCCTGCTCCGAATTCCACACCCTTTACGGCAGGTATGCCAAAGAGTATGGGTGCCAGCGCACTCTCAAGTCCATCGTACATGGCACCGCCGATTCCTGCAGGAAGACCTGTGGCAAAGGCTTCGACGATGCCGCCCACAGAGTCCAGATTTTCCATGGCGTTCGTAATCACCTGAGCCATTTCATCTCCTGCACGCTTGTCGATGACGGCGAGAGGCTTTCGCTTCTTCAGTTCATCTGCAAGGCCCTCCGGGATATTCACAGGGTCGAGCGGCTGATCCTTGACGCCGCCGATGCTGTAGATGTGCGCACCGATTTGAATATCCACGTCCTCCAGTATCTGAAGGGCGATGCCGCCGGCAATACAGAGGGGAGCCGTCATTCTCGCGCTGAAAGGTCCGCCGCCTGCCATATTCAGGCCGTCGCCGTACCGTACGCGTGCCGTGTTGTCGGCGTGGCCCGGACGGGGAACGCTTCGGAGGGATTTGTAGTCTCCGGAACGCATATCCTTGTTATCGATCCTGAAGGACACCGTGTCTCCGTAGGTGGTCAGAAATTTGCCCTCCTGAGAACCCAGCACAGGGATAGGCTCATCCGCCTCTTTTCTCTTGGTTGCAAACGGGCTGCTTCCGGGAGCGCGCCTCGCAAGGAAAGCTTTGAGCGCTTCCATGTCTATGCGCGTGCCTTCCGGCAGACCCTTAATGTCTACGCCTATGGACGGCTCGTGGGAACCGCCCCATATATTCACTTTTATGTTCTTTCCAAATGAGGAATTCATTTATCTTACTCCTTATTGACCTTGCCGCCCAGCCTTGCAAAGTCTTCCCAAAAGTTCGGGTATGATTTGGCGACGGCGCCTGCATCTTCGATGGTTACAGGCTCTTCGCATATGCAGGAAGCGATGGCAGCAGCCATTGCAATCCTATGGTCGTTATGGCTGGATACGCGTCCGCCTGCAAGCCGGCCTGTGCCGCAGACCGTCAGCCCCGTATCGGTAGAGGTGATGTCGCAACCCAGAAGGGAAAGATATTCGCGGACCGTTTCAAGTCTGTCCGATTCCTTGATTCTGAGCCTGCCGGCATCGGTGATCTGGGAAGTGCCTACCGCACCGGCCATTAAGGCTGCCAGGACGGGAACCATGTCCGGGGTCTGGGCCGCGCTGACATGTACAGATCCAAGTGCGCCCGTACCTTTAACGCGCAGTGCGCTGTCCCCTTCGGTGACGTCTGCGCCCATCTCTTTTATCACTTCAGAGATTTCTTTGTCCTTCTGAGAGGAATCCATGTTGAGACCGGTGACGGTGATATCGCCGCCAAGTGCACCTGCTGCAAGCCAGAAGGAAGCGTTTGACCAGTCTCCGTCCAGCTTCAAATCTTCAGGTTCTCTGTAAACCTGCCTTCCCGGAATCTCGTAGGATATGAGCCCATCATTTTCACTCTGCTTTATCTCAATTCCAAAGGCACTGAGAACGTCAAGGGTCAGATCCACGTATCCGGAGGACTCGAGGCTGGTGGTAAGCTGCAATTTGCTGTCCCCATCAAGAAGGGGAAGTGCGAATAGAAGTCCCGTGATGAACTGGGAGCTGACGTTCCCTGCAAGAGAGTATTCGCCGGGGAGAAGTCTCCCGGTGCACGAGCAAATCGTCACGTTATCGCCGGTAAGTCCCGTCATGTCAAAGGACACCCCGTGCCTCTCCATCTCTTCCTTTAGAGGCGAGAGGGGCCTTTGGGGAAGTTTGCCGGATCCTTTGAAAGTGGCTGTTTCCTTAAGCGCCATCGTCACAGGAATCATGAAGCGGATGGTAGAGCCGCTCTCGTGACAGTCCATGACAGGCGAAGCATCAGAGAGTGCCCGAAGACAACTCTTCGTCGCCTCGATATCCACAGAAAAGGTGGGGATCTTCAACCTCCCAAAGTCGCTGCCTCCGCAAGCCCCGGAGCCTTCCTGCCCCTGGAGCTGCGCCAGCTTCTGAGCAATTAAAATCCTATGGGCATGGGACTTTGAAGGGATGGCCTCGATCGTTCCATTCAGTTTTGATGGTAATATGGTTACGTTCATGTTAGCTGTTTACTCCGTAGGAGATGAACTGTTCCAGGCTGGAAACGGGTATGGTCTTAAGCCTGCATTTGCCGATGGCAACAGGAATGACGAGGGTGATGTTGTCGCCCCTGCGCTTTTTGTCGGCCATGGCTGCATCCGCCAGTTCCCAGGCGCTGTATGGACAGTCGAGAGGGAAACCGAACCGTTCAAGGATATCCACCAGTTGCTCACTGGACTTTTCTATGGTCCAGCCAAGTCTATCACTTGCAACGGACACGATCTTCATGCCGATTGCAACGGCGTGGCCGTGACTGATTCGGTAGTTGCTGCACTTCTCAATGCCGTGCGCAATGGTGTGACCGAAGTTGAGAAGCTGCCTGCTTCCGTTCTCTCGCTCATCTTCCTCGACCACCTTTTTCTTGACCTCGATGGCAAGGGATGCCAGGGTCGTGAGGAATTCCAGATCGTCCAGATTCCTCTTTCTCTCGATGGTTTCTATGATCAGTTTATCTGCGATGACGCCGGCCTTGATGGTCTCGGCGATGCCATCCAGAATCAAATCGTATGAAAGGGTTTGAAGAACGTGAGGATCAAAGATCACCAGGCTTGGCTGCCAGAAGGCACCTGCAAGGTTCTTGCCTGCAGGCAGGTTGACGCCCGTCTTGCCGCCAATGGAGGAGTCCACGCATGCCAGCAGGGTGGTAGGCACCTGAATAAATTCGATGCCGCGAAGGTAGATGGCCGCAGCGAATCCCGTCACGTCGCCGACGATCCCACCGCCGAGAGCCAGCAGCAGGTCCGATCTTGTAAAACTTTTCTCTGTGAGAAAATCGAGAATCTGCTCGATGGTTTCCATGGACTTGGTCTCTTCGCCGCCCTGGAACACGAACTTATAGACGTCGAAGCCTTCGGCTCTGAGACTCTGATAGAGCTGATGGTCGTGCTGCCCGTAAAGCTGATTGACACGGGCGTCGGTGACGATGCAGATTTTCTTGTCCGTCAGTTTGCCCGTCAGCGGATCGCCTTTGAGCCCAAGCGCCTCTTTAATGTGGGCACCGGCTTTTTCCAGCAGACCCTGCTCCAGCAGAACATCGTAGTCTCGAGATGCGGTAATGTGAATCCTTGTCATTTCTTCTCTCCCTATATGGTTCATTTAGAATATCTCTCCGTCGATAATGGCTTTCTTTTCTCTACCGTCGCGGAGAAGGTCGCAGAGTGTATCTGCGTCGTTTTCGCGGATAGCCGCACTGTATTTCTGCAGGTTCTCAACGAGAAGGTCGATTTCATCCGCCAAATTGTCCGGATTTTCAAGGAAAAGTTCCGTCCACATGTGCTCGTTCAGCTTGGCAACCCTCGTAAGGTCCTTGTAGCTCCCGGCAGAGAATCCGGCGTGGACCATGGCCGTAGGGCTCTTGATGTAGGCGTTTGACACCACGTGAGCAAGCTGCGAGGTGAAGGCGATCTTCCTGTCGTGATCTTCAGGCGTCGTTATCGCAAAGTTGGTGAAGCCTATGGCAGAGAACAGATCCTTCACTTTTTCCACGTCCTCGATCATTCCCTTGGTGGAGCAGAGGACCATGGAGGCGTTGTTGAACAGCCCCTTTCTGGCGTATGTGAAGCCGGAGTGCTCCAGGCCTGCCATAGGGTGACCGCCTATGAAAAGGAATCCGTGCTCCTCGCCCACAGGGATGAGTTCATCGCAGACGATTCTCTTGACGCCGCTGCAGTCGATGACGATAGCGCCTTTCTTGATGAGGCTTGCGTGTTCCTTTACGTAATCGATAGTCGCCTGAGGATACAGTGCTACGATTATTATATCACACTGTGGCAGAATCTTGTCCGTAAGCGGCTGCTCAATTGCATCCACCAGCACGGCCTTCGCCATGACCTGATCGCTGAGATCGTAGCCGTATACAGTGTGGTCGGTATTCTGACTGATCGCTTTGGCAAGGGAGCCTCCGATGAGGCCGAGGCCAACGATTCCAATTTCCATATTTGCCTCCTTTTTGCTTAGTCTACTCTGTATGCAAACGGTCTGATTGCGTTGACGCCTTCCATGACTTCTGCAAAGGCTGCAGGCGTCAGCGACTGGGCTCCGTCGCAAAGTGCCCTCGGTGGGTCGTTATGAACCTCGATCATGAGGCCGTCTGCGCCGGCTGCGGTGGCCGCGAGAGCCATCGGTTTAACCAGGCCTGCGATTCCCGTTGCGTGACTCGGATCTACCACGATAGGAAGGTGCGTCATTGATTTGAGCAGTGATACGGAAGCCAGATCCAACGTGTTTCTCGTTGCCGTCTCAAAGGTTCTGATGCCTCTCTCGCAGAGGATGACCTGCTCGTTTCCGCCTGCCATGATGTACTCCGCGCTCATAAGCAACTCTTCGATGGTGTTTGCAAGGCCGCGCTTTAAGAGAATCGGCTTGCTTGTATGACCCAGCTCCTTGAGAAGCTCGAAGTTCTGCATGTTCCTTGCGCCCACCTGGATCACGTCAACGTCCTCGAAAAGATCCAGGTGATTGAGATCCATGATCTCGGTTA
>JAFTHD010000076.1 GCA_017457585.1 Bacillota bacterium
AGACGGATACAAATATTCGGACAATGTGCTAAAACCGTTTATAATATAGGCATGATAAGGCTATGAGACAGTACATTTAAGCAGTTTTTTAGTTGAAAAGGCGTGCTGCTGCCAGTATAATTATCATTGCTACATAGTATTTATTTTAGGAGGAGACAAATGAAGGTATTAGTAATCAATTGCGGAAGCTCATCCCTCAAGTATCAGATACTCGATATGACGAATGAGAGTCTGCTTTGCAAGGGATTGGTAGAGAGAATCGGGATCGAAGGCGCTGTAATCAATCACGAGAAGATTGGAGACGAGAAGGTCGTTAAAGAGACTCCTATGAAGGATCACAAGGACGCGATCAGCAACGTTATCGAAGCCCTTCTGGATCCGGAGCATGGCGTAATAAGCTCAATGGACGAAATCGGCGCTGTAGGTCACAGAGTTGCACACGGCGGCGAAAAGTACGCTCAGTCCGTTCTCATCGATGATAAAGTTCTCGAGAATATCGAAGAATGCATAGAACTTGCACCGCTTCACAACCCTGCAAACCTTTTGGGAATCACTGCATGTCAGGAGCTCATGCCGGGAACGCCTATGGTAGCCGTATTCGATACAGCTTTCCATCAGACCATGCCACCTGAGTCGTTCATCTACGCAATTCCTTATGAGTATTACGAAAAGTACGGCGTAAGGAGATACGGATTCCACGGAACTTCGCACAAGTACGTTGCTGAGAGAACGGCTGATATTCTGGATAAAAGCATTGACGACCTTAAGATCATCACATGCCACCTTGGTAACGGTGCATCCGTTTCAGCAATCAAGAACGGCAGGAGCGTTTCAACTTCGATGGGATTCACACCTCTGGAAGGTCTCGTAATGGGAACGAGATCTGGTGATATCGACCCTGTAATCATCGACTTTATCGCTGATAAGGAAGACCTTTCCATTCAGGAAGTAAACAGCATCCTGAACAAGAAGTCAGGCGTTCTGGGTATATCAGGAATCTCAAGCGACTTCAGAGACATCATCGAAGCTTCAGAAGAGGGCAACGAAAGAGCGATGCTGGCTCTCAAGGTGTTCGCACACAGAGTTAGATTCTACATCGGCGCATACATCGCAATGATGAACGGTGTTGACGCCATCGTATTCACAGCAGGTATCGGTGAGAACTCCATCCCTGTAAGAGACATCATCTGCGAGGATCTGGATAATCTGGGCATCAAGCTTGATGTAGTTAAGAATAAGATCAGAGGTCAGGAAGTTGTGATTTCGAGAGATGACTCCAAGGTTTCGATCCTGCTCATCCCTACAAACGAAGAGCTGATGATCGCAAGAGATACATTTAACATCGTGACAACGGGTAAGGTTAAATAATCTCAATTTAATTGACCAAATCCCAACAAAAACCGTTGACAATGGCGGTATCATGAATGTATAATTCAATAGTTGCTATGGAAACGGTTTAATCACGAACTGTCGTGATGATATAAATCCAGAGAATAATGCAAGGAGGTGTAGAAACATGGCAGTACCTAAGAGAAAAACATCGAAGGCTAAGAGAGATCAGAGAAGATCACCTAATATGAAGAAGGCTGCACCTGGACTTTCAATTTGTCCTCAGTGCCACGAGCCTAAGCTTCCACATAGAGTTTGCCCGAACTGTAACTACTATGACGGTAAGGACGTACTCGCATAATTAGGAAACGAAGAATTGAGACGATGAAACAAAAGGGATGCCGCGCGTGTCCCTTTTTTCGTTGTGCGGTTCGTTGAGCATAGCATGATAAACTGCCATTGTTTGAGGACTGGTATAATAGGCCGTCATCATCTGCGGCATGACACAATAGGCCTTCATCATCTGCGGACTATACCCCCCAAAAAAAGTTGTTCGGAAAACAGTAAACCCATGAACGCCAGTTAGGAGGCATGTTGCCGTAAGCCGGTTCATGGGTTTGATTTCGTGATTTATTAAGAAGCGATTGACGTCCCATCAGTCAGGGAGTTTCTCGAGCAGCTTCTCTGCGATCTGAACTGCGTTAGTAGCAGCGCCCTTTCTGATGTTATCAGCTACACACCAGAGGTTGATGCCGTTTTCTACCGAGAAGTCTCTTCTGATTCTGCCAACGTATACAGGGTCAGTTCCGGCTGCATTGATGGCCAGAGGATATACATTGTTCTCAACATCGTCCTGAACGACCAGGCCAGGCGTGTTCCTGAAGAGCTCGATGATGTCTTCCAGTTCGAACGGCTGCTTCAGCTCGATGTTGATGGATTCGCTGTGTCCGTAGAATACAGGAACTCTTGCAGTCGTTGCAGTAACCTTGATGTCATCATCGTGGAGAATCTTGTGCGTCTCGTTAATCATCTTCATCTCTTCCTTCGTATATCCGTTCTCGAGGAACACGTCGATGTGAGGAAGGATGTTGTTGGCGATTGGGTGTGCATATGCTTCCAGCGGAGCGTCCTTGCCCTCAAGACCGTTTGCCAGGTCGTGGATGCCCTTGATTCCGGAGCCTGCTACTGCCTGATAAGTGGAGTATACGACTCTCTTGATACCGTACTTGTCCTGAAGCGGTTTGAGGGGTACCATGGCCTGTATTGTTGAGCAGTTCGGGTTGGCGATGATGCCGTGGTTCCAGTCGATGTCCTCAGGGTTCACTTCAGGAACTACGAGAGGAACGTCATCGTACATTCTCCACTGGCTGCTGTTATCAACGACAACGCATCCGTGCTCCGCTGCGATAGGTGCGAACTTAGCGCTGGTGCTACCGCCTGCTGAGAAGAGCGCGATGTCGATGGGTTTATCGAATGAATGCTCGGTAAGCTCTTCTACAACATATTCTTTACCCTTGAATGTCAGTGTCTTGCCGGCGGACTTGGCTGAAGCCATCAGGTAGATGTTCTCAAAAGGGAAATCTCTTTCTGCGAGAACCTTGAGGAATGTTGAGCCAACAACTCCCGTTGCGCCAACTACTGCAATGTTAGGTTTTCTTTTCATTTTGCTTACCTCCTTATAGAAATTACTTTAGATTTGATTATACAACCCGGCATGCTTATTTGTAAAGAGCATATATGAATAATAAATCATAATCATATACCCTTTAACCACTATATATGGTATAATCTATTACGTATGAAACCAAATAGGAAGGAGTATCTATGGCTAATCGCAAATCATCAAATAGTGCTTCAAAAAATAAATCAAAAAAGCAGAATAAATCTCAGGAAAAGAAGTCCCGGAGACGCAGTCAGGCTGAGCCTGTAATCGACGAAGAAAGACAGGCGAGAGGTAAGCGTATAAAGGACGAAATCATTGCAGTCATCGTAATGGCTGTCGGCGTATTTCTCATCGTTGCATTTCAGACGAACGCAGGCGGCGAGGCAGGAAGGATTCTCGGCGATGTGTTCAAGGGAATCTTCGGATTTACCGCCTACCTTCTGCCGTATTACTTTATCCTCGGAGGGATACTCATCTTCGCAAAGAAGATGATACACATCGGTCCGAAGGCGGTCATCCTTTCTGCAATCATCTATCTCATGCTCGCCATCGTAAACGCAGGCAGATTTATCGACCCTACGAACATCGACCTTAGCGGCAGCATGGCGTCAGTTCACTACAATAACGGCATCGTTTTGGACGACGGCGGTGTATTCGGCATGATGGTGGGAGGTCTCATCGTCAGGTATCTTGGGAAGGCCGGCCTTTACATTCTGGCATTCGTCGTACTTTTCATCTGTCTGCTTCTCGTTCTGGATACGCCTGTTTCGAGGATGTTTGAGAATGCAAAGGCAAAGAAGGCGCAGGTTGCAGATCACATGGCAGAACGCAGTGCAGAGCGGGCGAGAGTAAGAGAGGAGCTGAGAGCCCAGGAGGAAGCCGCAAAGGCGGAGGAGGCTGCCAGGCTCAGAGAAGAGGAAAAGGCGAGACAGGACAGGTTCATGGAGAACGCTGGCTACGGAGCATCCGGCGTGAGCCGGGGCATGAGTTCCTTTGATGACAGCTACGGCGTTACCAGGGACAGCGCAAGGTACTATGAGCCTTACGAGGAGACGGAGAACCTTTCGAAGAAGAAGAGAGGCATCATCGACCTGATAAAGGGTGAGTACAACAAGGAAGATACCTTGCCGGGCGAAGGCGGCGGCCTTTTCGCAGAGTATGAGGACGGATATGAACCGAAGCCTGTGAATACGGAAGACCCTTATGAGCTGGGCGAGGGCAGCTACTGGAATTCGGGAAACGATGACGACCTTCAGATCGACGAGTCCAACAGCGGCAAGAATAAGACGAAGAAGAAGTCCAAAGGCAAGAATGCAAAGGAGTCCGAGCCGGCCCTTACAAACAGGGAGGCTGCCGAGAGCATGCTCACGGAAGACGAGATCAATCAGACTAAGGTCATCGAGTACAATTTTCCTCCCGTTTCCCTCTTGAAGGAGAATAAGCAGAGGAGCGTCAGGGGCGACAGCGGTGCAGAGCTTAGAAGAAAGGCGCAGAAGCTGGAGGACGTTTTGCACAGTTTCAACATCGACGCAGACGTTGTAAACGTCACTCAGGGGCCTACCGTTACGAGGTATGAGGTTCACCCGAACAGCGGCGTTAAGGTGAAGGGAATCAAGAGCCTGGCTGACGATATTGCCCTCAACATGGAGGCGAAGAGCATAAGAATAGAGGCGCCGATTCCGGGAAAGCCGGCAGTGGGCATTGAGATCGAGAACGACAAGATCAACATGGTTACCGTCAGGGAGATTATAGACTCTGAGACTTTCAAAAAAGAAAAGTCAAAGATCACCTTCGCCGTCGGGAAAGACATAAGCGGAAACGAGATCGTGGCGGACCTTAAGTCCATGCCGCATCTGCTCATAGCCGGTTCAACGGGTTCCGGTAAGAGCGTATGCATTAACAGCATCATAACCAGTTTCCTGTACAAGGCAAGGCCTGACGAGGTGAAGCTGGTTCTCGTCGATCCGAAGGTTGTGGAACTTGCTAATTACAACGGAATACCGCATCTTCTCATCCCTGTAGTGACGGATCCTGCAAAGGCTGCTGCGGCGCTCAACTGGGCGGTTGCTGAGATGGACGACAGGTACAGGAAGTTCGCAGAGGAAGGCGCAAGGGAACTTTCCAGCTTCAACGACCACATGAGGATGGAGGGCAGAGACGAGGAGGTCATGCCGCAGGTAGTAATCATTATAGACGAGCTGGCAGACCTGATGATAACGGCGCCGTCGCAGGTGGAAGACTCTATCTGCAGACTGGCACAGAAGGCGAGAGCTGCAGGAATGCACCTGATCGTTGCTACCCAGAGGCCTTCCGTAGACGTCATCACCGGTGTTATCAAGGCGAACATCCCTTCGAGAATCGCCTTTGCAGTATCTTCGCAGGTTGACTCAAGGACCATACTCGACATGGCAGGCGCTGAGAAACTGGTAGGAAAGGGCGACATGCTCTTCAATCCTTTGGGAACGGGCAAACCTGTGAGAGTTCAGGGTACTTTCATAAGCGATCAGGAAGTAAACGACGTAATAGAATTCGTGAAATCCCAGGCAGAGGAAGAGCCGGAATACGCGGAGAGTGTAATCGACAGAATAGAGCGAGCAAACGCTCCTGCCGTTCAGAACGAGGAAAAATCCCCTGAGGATGAGCTGCTCCCGGAAGCCATAGAACTGGTGGTTCAGGCACAGCAGGCTTCGGTCAGCATGCTCCAGAGAAGGTTCAGAATCGGATACAACAGGGCTGCAAGAATCGTGGACATGATGGAAGAGCGTCAGATCGTTGGCCCGCAGGACGGAAGCCGTCCAAGACAGGTGCTCATAACGGAGGAGGACCTGATGGAAATGCGTGAAGAGACGGAGGCTCTTGAGTAGATGAAACTATATATTGAAACCATGGGATGCCCCAAGAACTTCAACGATTCCGAAGGCATCGCAGGCATATGGGAAGGGGCAGGCATGTCCCTTACGACAGACCCCTATGAGGCGGACGCACTTCTCGTCAACACATGCGGATTCATAGACGACGCCAAGAGGGAGTCCATCGACAAAATTTTTGACATGGCCAGGCTGGCCTCCGAGACCGAGAGGGAAGAGGATAAGAAGATTCTCATCGTTACTGGCTGCCTGACACAGAGATTCGGAGATGAGCTTTACGAGCAGATCCCTGAAATAGATCTGATGATGGGTGTCAACGATTACGAGAAGCTTCCGGCGCTCATAAGAAGTTACAAGAGGGGGATCAGGAGCAAGGTTATAAGCTGCGACCCTGGAAAGTTCACGGAGTTTACGGGGAGAAAATACGAAGAGAATCCCTACACTGCGACCATAAGGATAGCAGAAGGATGTAACAACTGCTGCGCCTACTGCGTAATCCCCCAGATCAGGGGCGCATACAGGAGCAGACCGATGGAGTCTATCATAGATGAAGCGGAGCACATGGCTTCCCTCGGAACCAGGGAACTCATGCTCATCGCCCAGGATGTGACGGAATACGGCACCGACCTTTACGGGGAGCACATGTTGCCGGAACTTCTGCGAAAACTTTGCAAAATTGATGGCCTCAGGTGGATCAGGCTCATGTACTGCTACGAGGATAAGATAACGGACGAGCTGATAGAGGTGATGAAGGAAGAGGAGAAAATCTGCAACTACATTGACATTCCTCTTCAGCACGTATCCGACCACGTTTTGGAGGAGATGAACAGAAGATCCACGAATGCGTCCATCAGGGATACCCTTGAAAGGCTTCGAAGCGCAATCCCGGACATACATATAAGGACCACCTTCATAACGGGATTCCCAGGCGAGACGGAGGAGGATTTCGACCAGCTTTACGATTTCGCAGACCAGTTCAGATTTGAGAGGCTGGGAGTTTTCGCATATTCGAGGGAAGAGGGAACGCCGGCAGGTGACAGAGAAGATCAGATCGATGAAGAGGTAAAGGCTGCCCGTGCTGACTCAATCATGAGGAGGCAGATAGAGATCTCGCGCGAAGTGAACGAAGCGAAGGTGGGAAGCCTCCAGGAAGTTATGGTGGACTACGTTGACGAAGAGGGAGCATACGTGGGCAGGACCTGCTACGATGCTCCGGAGATCGATAACACGGTTATTTTAAGAGCTGATGAAGACCTGAAACCTGGTGATATGGTGATGGTCAGGATAAAGGACGCTTTTGATTACGATTTAGTTGGAGAGGTGGAGAGTTAAAATGAATTTACCGAACAAACTGACTATGGGAAGAATTTTTGCAATCCCTGTTTTCATCGTTGTGTTTATGATGGGCTTCAGAGTGGCTGCGTGCATTATTTTCATTCTGGCATCGATTACCGACATGCTGGACGGCTACATTGCAAGAAAGTACGATCTCGTATCAAATTTCGGCAAGCTGAAGGATCCGCTGGCAGACAAGCTTTTGACCATGTCGGCCTTCATCGTGCTCATATCTTCAGGGGATATTGCGGCATGGATCGTCATCGTGATTTTAGGGCGCGAATTTATCATCACGGGAATGAGGCAGGTTGCTGCAGCACAGGGAATCGTCATCGCGGCCGGAGTAACGGGCAAGATTAAGACCATCACTCAGATGATCGCGATACCGCTTCTGCTCCTTGAAAACTGGCCTTGTAGCTGGCTCTGTCCGCAGGTGCCACTGGATCAGATATTCCTTTATCTTGCACTTGCGATGACGGTGATTTCAGGTGTGGAATACATCGTCAAGAACAAGCAGCTTTTCGCCCAGTAGTTCGGGCATGAGCCATCAAAATACTTTGATTCAGGTGAGGAACTTACCATATGAAAACAGCGATTTTAAGCGTGGGAACAGAGATACTTTTTGGTCAGATAACGAACACGAACACCGTGTATCTTTCCCGTGAACTTAACAACATGGGGCTGGATGTGATGTATCACTATACGGTAGGAGATAACCCGGAGAGAGTGGCAGAAATCATGGAACTGGCACTCAAGGACGTGGATATGATACTGACTACCGGCGGTCTTGGACCGACTCAGGACGACCTTACAAAGGAAGTGGCGTGCCGCGTGTTCAGGGATGAACTGGTGGTAAACGAGCACGCTTTGGGACTCATAGAATCGTACTTTAATCGAACGGGCAGAAAGATGACGGAGAACAACACGAAGCAGGCGCTCATGCCGTCACGGGCCACCGTTTTCCAAAACGATGCAGGCACGGCTCCCGGATTCGCCCTGGAAAGAGAAGGCAAGTACATCGTATGCATGCCGGGGCCTCCTCGCGAGATGACGAGGATGTTTCAGGTGAGCGTAAAGCCGTTCCTTGAGAAGATGACCGACAGCGTTATGAGATACAGGATACTCAGGTTCTATGGGATAGGAGAATCGGAACTTGAGACCAGGCTGCTCCCCGTTATTGACGGGCAGACGGATCCTACCATCGCCACCTATGCGAAGGAAGGCGAGTGTCAGGTGAGGATTGCATCGAAAAGGGCAGACGGGGATGAAGCGGATGCGGCAGTGGAAGAAATGACGAGTAAGGTTCTCGAGATAGCAGGAGAGTACTGTTTCAGCCTTGAGAACGAGGATCTTGTTCAGGTGGTGGCGGATAAACTCATGACGAAGGGGCTTACCATTGCCAGTGCGGAGTCGTGCACCGGCGGCCTCTTTGCAGCGGCGCTTACGGATATACCGGGAATCTCCGAGTCCTTTAAGGCCGGATTTGTGACCTACAGCAACGAGTCGAAAGTGCGTGAACTGGGAGTTAGCCCCGAGACACTTGAAAAATACGGGGCGGTCAGCGAGGAAACGGCACGGGAAATGGTGGAAGGCCTCTATGAGAGAACCGGCTGCGATGTGTGCGTGTCGGTTACCGGAATCGCAGGACCTGGCGGCGGCACTCCGGAGAAGCCGGTAGGACTCGTGTACATAGGATTCAAGTATGGCGACA
>JAFTHD010000077.1 GCA_017457585.1 Bacillota bacterium
CCTGCGCCGATGACAAGCTCCGCTTCATCGATGGCCTGTGCTCCCTCCATCGTCAGGGTCTCTTCGGTGCCCATGCCAATTCCGACCAGCGTCACGTACCTGTCCGTCGCTATGTCAAGCCTGCTGCAAAGCGCCCTTATGCACTCGTAATAGGAAAGTCCCTCCTCTTCAGATGGAACACCTACTACTACAGCAGTGGCTCCACACCGGGAGGCGGCATCGATCTTCTCAAAGTATCCGCCTTCAGGTCCCGTGAGCTTCGTCACAAGGTATCTGCAGTCGAACTGCCTCAGTGTCGCTGCGTTGATTTCCTCTGAAAATGGTCCCTGCATGCACACCACATTTTTCTTTTCGATTCCTGCCTCATGACAGAGCCTGAGGGATTCTTCAGATGGCAGCACGCGAACAATCAGCCTTTCGCGAAAGTCACTCATCGCCCTGAACTTGCCAAGTTCCTTGCTCCCCGTCGTGAGGAGGATATTGCCTTCTGTGTTTTCAAGGTAGCCTACCGCTTCCTCCGTCGTCTCCGCGTATACCACGCCTACCTGACCCTGTCCGAGGCCTTGCCTGATTACCCGTATCACGTCTGTTCCTGCCGCCTCTGCCGCCTGCTTGATGTTGGCTGTAACCTGGGTGGCGTAGGGGTGGGTCGCATCGATGACGACTTCCGGCTCCTCTCTTCTGAAGAGTTCTTTCATTTCTTCCGGTCCGAGTCTCCCCGTTGACACGTGAACGTATTCGCTGTCACATAGTAAGCTGCTCCCGTACTCCGTCGCCACGGATACCAGGGTCTCAACTCTTCCATCGCCCAGAAATTCGGCTATATTTCTACCCTCTGTCGTTCCTGCAAAGATAATCGCTCTATACATCTCTGTAACCTCTCGGCGTCACCATTCTGCCGCCTATATTCTCTGTCCTGCTGTTTCCTATGAAGACCGTCGTAAACATGTCTGCCGGATACTCCCTCAAAGTTCTCAGATCCATCAGGGTGTACGATTCTCCATCTCTTCCTATATTCTTCACTGCGGCACACACCGTATCTCCGCTTTTCTTTTCCAGCAGTATGTCGCAGGCCTTCTTCAGATAGTCCGCCCTTTTTCTGCTGGACGGGTTATATATGCATATTTCAAAGTCGCCCTCCGCTGCACACCGGAGTCGCTGTTCGATGAGCTGCCAGTCGGTGAGAAGGTCGCTCAGCGATATGACGCAAAAATCGTGGGTGAGAGGCGCTCCTGCAACGCTGCCACCTGAGAGGGCCGCCGTAATCCCGGGAATCACCTCTATGTCCACATCCTCATAGTCCCTTCCAAGCTGAAAGAGAAGTCCTGCCATGCCGTAGATGACAGGATCCCCGCTGCATACCATGGCAACACGACTGCCTTTAGATGCCTCTTCGAGGGCCAACATGCACCGCTCCTTTTCCTGCTTCATGGGCGTCGTGATGAACTCATTATCCGGATAATACTCCCGTATGAGATCCACGTAGACCGTGTATCCTGCTATGACCTGGCAACTGTTCAGCACCCGGTCCGCCTCTATGGTTATCTTCTCATGTGCGCCCGGACCGATTCCAACAACGTATAATTTACTCAAATCTAAGCGTTCCTTCCTTCTTTGCAATGGCAACGGTCACCCTGTCGTAGACGTGCTTCGGAAGAATCAGTCTTCCTCCATATCCGGAAGCCGCCACTGCGCTTCTCTCGCACACGCTCTCAACCCCCGTCACCTGCTTTACGAAATCGGACCTGGTGAAGTTCCCCTTTGCTTCCATCAGCTCGTCTTCCGTGAAAAATGTAAGTTCCAGGCCAGCCTGGCGGCAGAGACTTATCAGTCCTTCTTCCCCTGCCTTCAGGTCTATGCTCCCTGCCCCTTTGAGAGACCTTCCATCAATTCCAAGCTCCTTGAGGGCAGATCGTACGGCCTCCCCGATCTTTCTCTCTTCCGTCCCCTTCCTGCATCCTATGCCGATGTAGTGCACCTTCGGGATGATCCACATGCTCTTTGGGTCTTCCGTCCTGTGCCTTGCGTACGGCGACAGGATGATCCTGCACTCTTCCTCTGAAGAGGTGCTATGTTCAAGCTCTGCAAGGCTGTGCATCTTCACATACTCAGGAGGCCTTGTGCTTGTCTTCATATCCGTATAAATGTGAAGGGTCTCTCCGCTCAATATGGCCGCCGCAACCCGGCCTGCCGCCTTAATATCATCGATGACGCAGTCGTTTTTCTTCGCAAATTCGTCAGGTGCCCAAAGGTTGTTAACGTCCGTGGCCGTCGTGATGACAGTGAGCGCCCCTGTGAGTCTTCCGATTTCACGGGCAAGGTCGTTCGCTCCGCCAAGATGCCCTGATAGAAGCGGTATGGCAAAGGTTCCCTTCTCATCCATGACGACGATGGCAGGATCCGTTTCCTTGCTCTTTACAAAGGGTGCAATGCCTCTTACTGCAATGCCGCAGGAGCCTATAAATACCAGGGCATCCGCTTCATGAAACTGGGTTTCCGTCCATTCCGCCAGACTCTCTTCCATCGACACAGAAGTATTATTGCTCTTGCAGAAGAGTTGAGTCTCGTGGTCTTCGGAAAGCGCCTTCACAAGCTTCTCACCCTTCATCTCTCCTGCCCTGCTAAAGCATATGATCGATATCCTCATCCATTTCACCTTCTTCTTGCAGTTCCCTTATCCGGCCTCTTGCTGTCACTTGCTCTTATTTCTGAACCCGGTTGCAAACTCCGGGTCGTAGAGCTTTGAAAGGGCGTATTCTGAGCTTCCTATTACATCTCCCACGATTATGAGCGCCGTCTTGTTTATACCGTTCTCTTCAGCCGTCTTCTCCAGGGTGCCTACCGTGCAGGTAAAGGCCTTCTCATCCTCCCACGTAGCCTTGTAGACGATGGCCGCAGGCGTATCTTCATGATATCCGCCTGAAAGGAGTCGCTTTGACAATTCCCCTGTCATTCCGGCACTTAAGAACAACACCATGGTAGCGCCGTGGGCTGCAAAGGATTCGATGCTCTCCTTTTCGGGTACGGACGTCCTTCCTTCCATTCGGGTGATAATTACGCTCTGGCTGACTCCCGGCAGTGTATACTCCAGGTTCAGAGCGGAGGCAGCTCCGCAAAAGGCGCTGACGCCCGGGCAGTAATCGTAGGCTATGCCCTCCCTATCGAGGGCGTCCATCTGCTCCCTGATGGCGCCGTATATGCACGGGTCTCCTGTGTGAAGCCTTACGACATCCTTTCCGCAGGAGACTGCGGTTTTCATCACGTCCAGCACCTGTTCAAGGGTCATCTTTGCACTGTTTCGCACCTGACATCCTGCCTTCGCGTAGTCCAACAGCTTCGGGTTTACCAGTGACCCTGCGTATATGATAACGTCCGCCTGTGAAATCAGATCCCTTCCGCGCAGAGTTATAAGATCAGGTGCTCCGCTTCCTGCGCCGACAAAGTGTACCGTTCCCTTTTCCACGTCAAATCTCCCCCTTTCGTATCTCGTCCATGTATGCACCAAAGCCTGCCGTTTCTCCAAGATACCCGTGGGCGTTTGAGAAAATGAGCGCTTCGGTCTTGATCTTTCCCATGCTCCGCTTCTGCAGGTAAAAGTGTATCCTTTCTGCGATAACCTTCATGGTCTGATCCCTTAATCCTGCAGCCTCCAATATCTCTATGGCCTCATCCGTCGTAACCGTGTCCAGCACCTTTGAGACAGTCTCCATATCCGCTCCTGCTCTCACGGCAGAGGAGGCCATGATCTCTGCCCTGCCATCAGCATTTCTCGAGTGGGTGTTCATGATGCCCCCGGCAACCTTGATGAACTTTCCTATGTGTGCTACGAAGAGAATCCCTTCCGCGCCGTGGTAGATGGCTCTGTCGATAGTCTCCCCTATGTAGTTACTGGACTTGATGGAGCATGATGTAAGACCTTCTCCTTCCTCCATGCCTGCAAGGTAGTCCTGGCCGTAGTTTCCCGGCGTAACGATCAGATTCTTCCTTCCCTCTGCAATCTTCTGCCTGATCTCAAGATCGATGGTGTCGATGAGGGCAGCCTCACTCATGGGCTCAACTACACCTGTCGTACCGAGGATGGATATGCCACCCTCTATGCCAAGCTGCGGATTAAAGGTCTTCTCTGCGATTTCACGGCCGCCGGGAACGGAAATGGTGACATCAAGCGCACCGCTAAAGCCGTACTCCATGGCCGTTTCCCTGACAGCCTTCTCTATCATGGTGCGAGGGACTGAGTTGATGGCCGCTTCACCGACAGGCTGCTCCAGACCCTTCCTCGTCACCCTGCCGACGCCTTCTCCGCCAAGGATGGTTATCTTACAGATGGTATGATCATCTTGACTTTCCTGCTCCCAACGCCCGCCTTCTAAGGCGTCTCCTTTTCTGTCGCCGCTCTTTTCCACCTTTGCAAACACGGTAACGCCGTCTGTAATATCCGGGTCATCTCCTGCATCCTTGACGATGCCGCAGGAGGCCCAGCCATCCCCTGCTTCACTGCTCACAGGCTCGAGCAACAGCGCCCTTCCTGCAGGGGTGGTGATCCTGACAGACTCCGGGAGAACCCCTGCTAAAAGCAGCTCCGCCGATCCTTTTGCAGCGGCCGCAGCGCATGTCCCCGTCGTATATCCGAACCGGAGCTTCCTTCCGCCCTTTACCGTGAAGCGGCTATCAGCGTCTACCTTTTGTCTCTGACATGCGACGCTTCCGCCAAACAGCTCGTCGTAGCTTTCACCGTCCAGATCGAACAGTTTCGTGATTACTTTTTTCGTAAATATCTCATCGGGGCTTCCGTACCCCTGTATCTCTCCTTCTCCAACGCAGATAATCTTATCAGAGATCTTCCTTGCAAGCTCTATCTCATGGAGGCTCATGACGACGGTAATGCCCTTCTCCCTGGACATGGTCTTCAGTATGCTGAGAAGCTCCAGCTTGTACTTGATGTCGAGAAAGGATGTAGGCTCGTCGAGAAGGATCACCTCCGGCTCCTGACAGATGGCTCTCGCCAGGAGCACCCGCTGTCTCTGTCCGTCGCTGATCTTTGCAAAGTCCCTGTCTCCCAGATCCTCTGCGTTCACCAGACGTAGAGCCTTGTCAACTTTTTCTTCGTCCTCCGTTGACAGGATGCCCAGCCTTCCCGTGTACGGGTATCTTCCCGTAGCCACGATATCGTGACAGGTCATCAGCTCCGTTCTAAGCCTCTCCGTCAGGACCACCGCCATCTTTGAAGCGAGCTCCTTATACGGCATAACCTTTATGCTGCTCCCGTCAAGGACAGCCTTGCCGCCCACGATCTCCAGTTGCTTCGATATGCTCTTCAGAATCGTGGACTTGCCGGCTCCGTTGGGACCTATCAGCGTGACGATATCGCCCTTTTTGATGCTGAGGCATATATCCTCTATTATGGCCTTGCCGCTGTATCCAACGTCAAGGTTTTCAAGACCTATGTATTCCCTGCTCATAACCAGCTTCTCTTCCTTATCATCATGTAAATTACAATCGGTGCCCCGAAGGCGGAGGTTACCGTGCTGATCGACAGTTCCACCGGCGCAAAGGCTGTCCTGGCGATCAGGTCACACATCATGCAGAACACGCTGCCGCACAGAAAGGACCCTGGGATTACGACGATCGGCTTCGACGTGCCCAGTGCTCCCTTTGCGATAAAAGGAACTGCAATGCCCACGAAGGCGATCGGCCCTGCAAAGGCCGTCACCGCACCGGCCAAAAGGCTCGACAGGAGTATCAGCAGAACTCTGAAGGCCTTGATGTTGACACCCACGCTCTGGGCATAGCTCTCTCCAAGCTGAAGGGCGCCTATAGGCTTTGCAAGGCACATGGTGAGAATCGAGGTGATTCCTATGATCACAAGGGCCAGTCTGACGTTTCCCCAGGTCATTCCGGAGAAGCTCCCAAGTGACCAGTTCTGAAGGTTCACGATGTCCGAGTCGCTGGCTATGTTTATGAGGAAGTCCGTGATGGCGTTGCAGATGTAGCCGATCATGATTCCTGCTACGAGAAGCGCTGCCATGCTCTTCACCTTCCTTGCCACGATGAGTATGAAACCGGTGGACAGAAGTGCTCCGGCAAAAGCCGCAAGTATCATGGCCCATGAGGAGAAACTCTGTATGTATTTGGCACTTACAATCATGGTTAGTGCAACGACCATCTTTGAGCCTGAGGATATTCCCAGCACGTAAGGCCCTGCAATGGGGTTTTCAAAGAAGGTCTGCAGCATGAATCCTGCCAGAGCCAGGGCACCGCCGAGGAGGGCCGCCATGATGATCCTCGGAAGCCTTATGGTCCATATGATATCAAGGGTCTGAACGTCGCCTTCCTTGAGAAAGATTGCTCTTAGTATATCTGAAACGGGCAGCTTC
>JAFTHD010000078.1 GCA_017457585.1 Bacillota bacterium
AGGGAAGGCAACGATGATAACTGAACCTACTGCAGGAAGCTGATCCAGATTTCTCATTACTTCGATCTGGAATCTGTCTACTGCCAGAATGTACTGCTCTGCAGGATATGGATAAGCGTCTTCATTTGAAGTAACGTATCCAGGGTCTGTGTCTGCAGGCTCATGTCCGATGGAGGCGATATTTCTCTCTTCTACCAGGAACTTGATCGTCTCTGTAGCCCAACCAGGGTAGTGAGGCACGCCGTTCTCATCAGGATTGTCGAGATTGTCCTTCTTGTACCAGTCAGTACGGAAAGCTACGAAGGAGCCTTCAGGAATCTGACCGTGTTCTTCTTCCCATGCCTTGATGTCGTCGATGGTGAGTGTGAAGTCAGGATCTGCTGCAGCTTCAGCGCTCTTGTCGATGACTACGAGAGGCAGTACCAGTTCATTTACTTCAATCTGTTCCTGCGTTCTTCCCTCTGCGTGGAAGTGGCGAGGTACGTCTACGTGAGTACCGTACTGGCTTGCTACAGTGTACTGATAGCAACGCATAGGTGCCAGCTTGTCTTCATCTGTTCCATCCAGGTAATCGAAAAGCAGCTCTGCCTTGAGCGGTGCGAATCCATACCAGTGCGGAGTCTCAGGACTCAGTTCGTGTGTCAGGTCTACCCACTTGTATGCAGGTGACTTCGCTTCCTTTAATACATCCCAAAGTTTTGTATTTGCCATGTTTTCCTCCTATTGTGACTTTAATACCTACTAAATTTATCTGTTTAATATGCATATGATATATCAAAACGAGGGTGCATGGTTATACGCGTAGTTTATCACCGAAGATAAAAATTACTTGTTGGACAGGCCGAAAGAATATGGGGTACTATTTGGATATAATTTTATATCCTATTATACCCATAGGCAATTGGGAGATGTAATGAATGAGTGGAATTTTGGAGTTAAATAACATCACGGTCAGGTTCAAAGGAGTAACGGCTGTTGACGACGTGAGCCTTTCTCTCGAGAAGGGCAGGATATACGGTCTTATCGGCACGAACGGCGCCGGCAAGAGCACCCTTATAAATGTAATCTCGGGAAACATGAATCCCGATGAAGGAAGCATCCTGTTTAACGGGACCCATACGGAGGCCCTCGACACGGACAAGGTGGCGAGACTGGGAATCGCGAGAACTTTCCAGAACCTGAGGGTCTTCGGCACACAGACGGTTCTCGATAACGTAGTGACCGCATGCCAGCACAGCAGGAAGTATACGATCCCTGAAATGCTAATCTTCGCACCGAGGTACAGGAGAGAAGAGAAGGAATTCAGAGACAAAGCCTTCGAATACATGAAGGTAATGAAGATAGAACAATACGCGGACTCCAGAGCTGACAGCTTACCTTACGGATTGCAGCGAAGACTGGAAATTGCAAGGTGTCTCGCTTTGGAGCCGTCGCTCCTCCTCTTGGACGAGCCGGCAGCCGGCATGAATCCGCAGGAGAGCATGCAGCTCGTAGACGATATCCTGATGGTTCACGACCACGATCCGGAGATGACCATCGTGATCATCGAGCACGACATGAAGGTTATCATGGCGCTGAGTGAATACATATACGTTATGGCACAGGGCAAGCTCATAGCACAGGGCTCGCCTGAGGAGATAACCAGCTCCAAGGAAGTAATGGAAGCTTATCTGGGAGGTGGACATCATGCTTAAGGCGACGGATCTGAGCGTAAGCTACGGACATATTAACGCAGTAAGAAACGTGAACTTTCACGTAGATGAAGGCGAGATCGTGGCTCTCATCGGTTCAAACGGTGCAGGCAAGACCACCATACTCAAGACCATATCGGGTCTTCTGAGGGCAAGAACAGGTCAGATAACGTGCCAGGGAAAGGACATCACGAAGAGTTCGCCCAGCGAAATCGTAAAGAGCGGCATCGTGCACGTTCCCGAAGGGAGACAGGTCTTCAGCAGCATATCGGTGGAAGACAACCTGTGGCTGGGAGGATACCAGGTTAAGGACAAGAACCTGATAAAGGAAAGGATAGAGTACGTCCACCAGCTTTTCCCGATATTAAAGGAAAGAGCAAGTCAGAAGGCGGGAAGCCTTTCGGGCGGAGAGCAACAGATGCTGGCCATAGGACGTGGGCTCATTTCACATCCGAAATACCTGCTCTTAGATGAGCCGTCTCTGGGACTTGCGCCCATCATCGTTCAGCAGGTGTTTAGAGTAATTCAGGAACTTAAGGAGACGGGCATCACTATTTTGCTCGTTGAGCAAAATGCAGTGGACGCGCTCGACATATCAGACAGAGCATACATCATAGAGAGCGGTGAGATCGCGCTGGAAGGTAAGAGCAGCGAGATCGCAGCAAGTGAAGACGTTCAGAGAATATATCTTGGGGGAGTATGAAAAAGTGAGTATATTCGTTGCGGCATTAATAGGTGGAATCAAGATGGGGAGCATATACGCGCTCATAGCCATCGGGTACTCCATCGTATACAGCATCATGGGACTGATAAACTTCGCCCACGGAGAGCTCCTGATGATAGCGACATTCGCTACCTGGAGCCTGATGGGTGCAGGGTTACCTTTCGGTCTTGCTGTTATCCTTGCGATAGCCATAACGATCGGAGTTGGCGTACTGATCGAGAGAGTGGCATACAGACCGGTAAGAAACAGAGGAGAGGAAACCCAGGTAATCACCTCCTTGGCAGTTTCCATCCTCATAGAGAGCGTATATCAGTCGGTATACGGCTCCAGCAACAAGTCCCTTATCGTACCGGCATTCTTTTCACAGAGGGTACAGGTGGCAGGAATCACCATATCGGTCATCAACGTGATAATCGTTGCAATGACGGTACTGCTGCTTCTGGGAATCACCCTTCTGCTTAAGAAGACGAGACTTGGAAGGGCAATGAGGGCAGTTGCTGATAACGGTGAGGCGGCAGACCTTATGGGAATAGACAGAAATAAGGTCATCGTCTCAGCCTTCGTAATAGGATCGGGACTTGCAGCCATAGCAGGAATCATGTACACGGGAGAATATATCGCCTTCAGTCCTACCATGGGTTTCATGCTGGGCGTTAAGGCGTTCATCGCAGCAGTAATCGGAGGTCTGGGGAGCATAAACGGAGCTGCCCTGGGCGGACTGGTAATGGGAATGCTGGAAATGTTCTTCGCAGTATTCCTGCCGGGCTCCATTCTGTCATATCAGACGGCAATCGTATTCGTAGTAATGATCATTATCCTTCTCGTAAGACCGAACGGACTTCTCGGAACGGATAAGGGCAGGAGGAGTTAAGTATGGGAAACACGAGAGAATTACTTAGAAGTCCGTTGTCCAGATTCATCCTGGTGGTAGCAGTGCCGCTCATACTCGTACTGTTCATACACTTCGGAATGAGCTCCTACTACGAAACGGTATTCGTGCTGTTCTTTGTAAACGTAGTGCTGGCAGCCAGCCTCAATCTGACAAACGGCATAACGGGAATCTTTTCGCTGGGTCAGGCAGGCTTCATGGGACTGGGCGCATATATCGGATCCCTTTTGACCCTGGACGAAGCCAACAAGCTAAGCAGAATAGACGGAATCCCCGAGTGGCTGGCAGCCACACAGCTTCCGTTCCCGATAGCCATGCTGATAGCAGGGATCCTTGCAGCAGTGATAGCAGGGCTCATAGGGTTCGTCATCCTGAGATCGAGAGGGCACTATCTGGCGGTAATAACCCTGGGAATGATCATCGTTATCAAGAACCTTTTGGATAATGCGACCATATTTACCAACGGCCCGAAGGGCATAAGCGGCATGGCGCTCAACACCACCATGTTCTCGTCGGTCGTGATCGCACTCATAACCCTTTTCGTGCTGTACAGGTTCAGAGTGTCCGCATACGGCAGGAGTATGATTGCCCTGAGAGAGGACGAGGACGCAGCAAAGTCCCTGGGGATAAGCGCCTCACAGATAAGGCTCATGTCCTTCGTAACGAGCGCATTTTTCGGCGCAGTAGGCGGATGCATGTGGGCACACCTTGAGAGAACACTGGCGCCTTCCATGTTCTACTTTGACGAGACTTTCGTAATCCTGGAGATGTCGGTGCTGGGCGGCATGGCAACCATATCCGGCGCACTTCCGGGAGCTGCAATACTCACATTCGTGCCGCAGCTTCTGGCAAGCTTCGATACGGGATTTTACATCGGAAGCTTCCACGTGCCTCAGATCAGCGGACTTACCAGCATGGTAATGAGCATATTGTTTATTCTTGTTATCGTATTCCGAAGCGGCGGAGTTACGGGTAACAGTGAATATATCGTTGAATCTTTGTTCAGTAAGGAAACCTACTTGGGGTTGCTGAAGCGGCGAACCTATACGGATTTTGTGAACAATATCAAACAAATTAAATTTCCAAAGCGGAAAAGAACGGAGGAATAAGGATGAAGAAAAAATTACTTAGCATTGCAGTAGCGTTAGGCTTAGTTGTGGGAACTGTAGGCCTGTCAGCATGCGGCTCTTCCTCATCATCTGATGAAGGTGCAGCAGCAGACGGAATTACAGTTGGAGGACTTTGGTCCCTGACAGGATTCATGGACAGCTATGAGACGGCTGGTTCTGCAGGATTCGAACTGGCTCTCGAGCAGATCAACGCTGACGGCGGTATCGACGGCCAGCAGGTAAATTACGTTTCATACGACTCAGAATCAGAAGTTGACAAGTCAACGGAGCTCATCGCTAAGCTGATCGAATCTGACGGAGCAAGCGTAGTCGTAGGAATGGGCGACCCGAACGCAGCCATAGCAGCAGGAACCGTTGCTCAGGAAAAGGGCGTTCCGACATTGGCAACATCATCAACGCTCCCTTACACTCAGGACAGAGTAGGTGACACAGCATTCCTGGTACCTTACGGTGACAACGTGCAGGCAGCAGCAGTTGCAGAATATGCATACAACGAGCTGGGCCTCAAGTCAGCATACGTTCTCACAGATACAACTGACGAATACACACTGGCTCTTTCAAAGTACTTCAAGTCACACTTTGAAGCACTCGGCGGAACAATTCTGGGCGAAACTGAGTACGACGACAACGGTTACACAGACTACTCACCTGCAATCCAGAAGATCAACAGCCTTTCAGAGAAGCCTGACGCAGTATTCCTTGGCTCATTCACAGACCAGGGTCCTATCATTCTGAAGCAGCTCCGCGATGCAGGCATCGACGCAACTGCACTTTCAGGTGACGGACTGGACGACGCTTCCGTAGCAGAGATTGCAGGAGAAGCTGCTAACAACACATTCTTCTCAACTCACGCAAACCTGACAGCAGACAACGCACAGGACTTCCTGGCAGCATATAACGAGAAGTACGGTTCAGACCCTCAGAACGCATTCGCAGCACTGGGATACGACGCAGCTTACCTGCTCAAGTATGCAATCGAGAACTATGCGAACGGTGACTACTCACCTGCATCAATCAGAGATGCTATCGCACAGGTTTCAGATTATGAAGGCCTGACAGGAACTATCGACTACTCAGCAGGCAATGTTCCTAACAAGACAGTATTCATCAACCAGTTCAAGGACAGCAAGGACGTTTATGTAACGCAGCTTGTTCCTACTATCGGAGATGACGAATAACGATGATTTATTTAGACAATGCATCTACAACCTTTCCTAAACCTGACATAGTTTATGACACTGTAGATAAATTCAGCAGACAGAGCGCGGTGAACATCGGCAGAGGTTCTTACAAAGCTGCCAGAGCCGCCGGTCTGCTGGCCGAGGACGTTCGCAAAGGCCTTCAGAGCCTTGCGAACGCCAGAGGCGTCTCGCAGGTGGTTCTCACTCCGTCTGCGACGGTGGCAATAAACCAGATCATAAGAGGCGCAGGGCTCGGTGAGGGAAGCGTAGCTTACCTTACCCCCTACGAGCACAATGCAGTTGCAAGGACGCTTTACGCTCTTGAAAAGACCAGCAAGGTCAAGGTGATAGAGCTTCCGCTGAAGAGCGACCTTTCTATCGACATCGAGAAGACAAAGGAACTCTTTGCAGAGAACCACCCGGACTTCGTTGCGGTCACCGCTGTAAGCAACGTTACGGGCTACGAACTGCCTTACAGAGAGATCTTCACGGCAGCTAAGGAATACGGGGCATTCGCGCTTCTTGACGGTGCGCAGGCTGTAGGATTAAAGGATATAGCATTTGGTGAATCCAGGGCGGACGCCCTTGTTTTCGCGGGACACAAAACCCTCTACGCACCATTTGGAGTAGCAGGGTTTATTCTGAATTCTAAGGTAAAACTCGCACCTGTAATCACAGGCGGAAACGGCGTGGATTCTGAGAATCTGACGATGCCGGAGCACGGACCTGAACGATACGAAGCGGGAAGCATTAATTCGGTGGCGGTGGCAGGCCTGGCCGCAGCGTTAGACTGGATCGATCCGGAGGAGCTGGAAGAAAGGGAAAAGGAGCTTACGGAGACACTGATAAAGGGTCTTGAAGAGAACCCTCAGGTGGTCGTGTATAAGGCGCCGGATCCTG
>JAFTHD010000079.1 GCA_017457585.1 Bacillota bacterium
GATTGTCGATCTTGACATAGATTCACTGGAATCACATCCGAAAAATTTCTATGGTTTGCGTGATGTTGACGCACTTGCAGGATTGATAGCGGTGTCGCATTTGGTAGAGCCACTGACAGTAATTAAAAAAGATGATGGGAAATATACTATCATATCGGGACATCGCCGTCGTGCAGCAGTTCAAAAATTGCTTGATGACGGAGCATATAACGAACGCAAACTGCCGTGCATAGTTAAAAATCGTAAAAAAATTCAAATTGAACAAGAAAATGGCGAATTGATAGAATTTGACGAAGAAGCAGTAGAAATGCTGAATTTGATAGCGTCAAACAGAGGGCAGCGCGAAGAACGTACAACAGATGAAAAACTGCAAGAGGTCAAGTATTTGGAAAAATTTGCAAGGGCAATATTTAACCAAAAAAGTAGAGGACTTCGCGGAAGGTTTGTAAATTTTTTTGCAGAGGAAATCCTCAAGCTGATGAGGCTGCTAAAGTCAGGCGGAGCACAGATCTCCTTTGATCCTAACATCAGAAAGGAACTGTTTACCGATGACTCCATTCAGGAAGTCATCGAAGAGGTGATGAGAAGCACCAGCGTCTTCCTGCCGGGCGTTGAGGAACTGCTTATGATTACCGGCGAAGAGGACGTGGAAGCTGCAGTGAAGAAGTGCTTTGAGTATGAAAATATGAAGATCCTCTGCCTAAAGAACGGATCAAAGGGCAGCAGGATATACACGGCTGACGGAGTTACGGAAGTAGGCGTGTACAAAGTGGTACAGGCGGATGCTACGGGAGCAGGAGACTGCTTCGACGGAGCATTTCTCGCAGGCCTCTGCCAGGGCAAGTCCATCGAAGATGCAGCGAAGATGGGAGCAGCGGCCGGAGCACTGAACGCAGCAGCCTTCGGCCCGATGGAAGGACGCATCTCGCCTGAGACCGTACAGGACATGATGGACGGCAAAGGCATAGCCTGACGGGAGGTGCATATAATGGGAAATTACATGAAGGATATTATCAAGCGCCGAAAAGCCGGCGAGCTCATCGGTATTCCGTCCTACTGCACTTCAAACGAGCTTGTAATAGACGCCGTGCTCAGGCGCGCTGCAGAGACAGGTTTACCTGTTCTAATAGAAGCGACGGCGAACCAGGTCAATCAGTTCGGCGGATACACGGGCATGAAGCCGCAGGATTACTACGAATGGGTAAGTGAAAAAGCGAAACGTTTAGGCGTGGAAGAGGATAAGCTGATTCTGGCCGGTGATCACCTGGGCCCTCTCACATGGCAGAATCTACCGGAAGAGGAAGCCATGGCAAATGCCGAAGAACTTGTCTATCTCTTCGCAAAGGCAGGATTTACCAAGATACATCTTGACACCAGCATGAAGGTGGCAGACGACCCTGAAGGACTCCTTGAAACGGAGACGATAGCAAGGAGAGGGGCAAGGCTCTACAAGATGTGCATGAAGGGATATGCAGAGCTTTTAGAAGAAAACCCACAGGCAGTTAGACCCGTGTTCATTGTAGGTTCTGAGGTGCCTATTCCGGGTGGCGCGGAGGAGAGCGAAGACTCCCTTGCAGTCACGAAGCCGGAAGCTTTGGAGGATACCATCGAGACCTATAAGAGGGTGTTCGCAGAAGAAGGCGTTCCGGAGGGCATGGAGGATGTCATCGCAGTTGTGGTCCAGCCGGGAGTAGAATTCGGAGACGACCAGATCTTTCTCTACGATAGTGAAGCGGCTGCGGAGCTTACGGCAAAGGCGAAGGATTACCCGGACTTCGTACTGGAAGACCATTCAACGGACTACCAGAGTAAGGAGTGCCTGAGGGGCATGGTTCTTGACGGTATAGCCATTCTGAAGGTTGGCCCTGCACTTACATATGCGCTCAGAGAGGCGCTGTTTGCGCTAAGCCTCATTGAAAAGGAATTGCTTCCTGCGGAAGAGCAGGCAGGATTTATAGAGACTCTTGAGCAGGCTATGATAGAGGAACCTTCCAACTGGAAGAAGCATTATCACGGAGATGAGCACCAGCAGAAGCTGGCGCGCAGATACAGCTTCTCTGACAGGGCCAGGTACTACATCGGCGACAGCCGTGTAACGGACACCATAGACAGGCTCTTTGAAAATCTAAGCAGGCTTGATATACCGATGAATATGCTGCACCAGTACATGCCTGTTCAGTTCGGGAAGGTCAGGAAAGGCACTTTAAAGGCTGAGCCTGAGGCGCTGGTACGTGATGCTGTTACCGAGGTTCTCAGGGAATACGAATACGGCGCAGGCATCTAAGGTGTATGAAAATGTAATGATATAAAGCGATATAAGGAGCGGGGGATATTTCCCCTGCTTTTTAATTGACACCGGCGCCCTTTTATTAGAAAATACCAATAGGAGAAATATTCGGACACTTTGAAAGGATGAAAGAAAGTCGAGGAAATATATGCTGAGAGATAACAAGATTTGGATTGGAAATAACGAAAAGGGCGAACCGGTATCCATCGTGCCTAAGATGGCCAACAGACACGGCCTTGTGGCAGGTGCTACGGGAACCGGTAAGACGGTTACCCTCAAGGTTCTGGCGGAGACCTTCAGCGACATGGGCGTTCCCGTATTCATGGCGGATGTAAAGGGAGACATCGCTGGCATGATGAATCCTGGCGCAGACAGCGAGGACATGCAGGCGAGAATCACCAAGTTTGGTCTGGCAGAGCAGGGTTTTGCGTATCAGGGATATCCTGTAAACCTTTGGGATATATACGGGCAGAAGGGCATACAGCTCAGGACCACCATCTCCGAGATGGGGCCTATGCTCCTTTCCAGAATACTCGATCTGAACGAACTGCAGAGCGATATTCTGACAATCATATTCAAGATAGCAGATGACAACGGACTGCTGCTCATAGATACCAAAGACCTGAAGGCCATGCTCAACTACGTGGATGAGCACGGTGCGGAGTTCCAGGCAGACTACGGCAAGATCAGCAGTGCGTCTATCGGGGTAATCATGAGAGCCCTCATAGCCCTGGAGACAAACGGCGGAGACATCTTCTTCGGAGAGCCGGCGCTGAACATCACAGACTGGATGGCACAGGAGAACGGCAAGGGCGTTATAAACATTCTCGACAGCTCCAGCCTCATTAACAGCGGCAAGCTCTATTCTACATTCCTGCTCTGGCTCCTTTCGGAACTCTTCGAGATGATGCCGGAAGTGGGGGACCTTGACAGGCCGAAGATGATATTCTTCTTCGACGAAGCGCATCTTCTCTTCAACGATGCACCGAAGGCGCTCCTCGAGAAGATCGAGCAGGTTGTGAAGCTGATCCGTTCAAAGGGCGTAGGCGTATACTTCTGCACCCAGAATCCGAGGGATATTCCTGACGGCGTACTGGCGCAGCTGAGCAACAAGATTGAGCACGGCCTGAGAGCATATACACCGGCAGATCAAAAGGCAGTAAGAGCTGCAGCGGATTCCTTCCGCGAGAATTCGGAGTTCGATACGTATGAGACCATTCTCAATCTTGGAACGGGAGAAGCTGTTGTTTCCTTCCTGGGAGAGGACGGAATCCCGGGTATAGCCGAGAAAGTTTACATCCTTCCGCCGCAGAGTTTCATGGGCGGCGTAAGCGATGCAGAGCGGGACGTCAAGGCAAAGAGCAGTATCCTTTACAGCAAGTACGCAGTGTCCGTTGATCCGGATTCGGCATTTGAGGTGCTCCAGAGAAAGGGCGTAGAAGATCAGGCGGCTGCTGAAGCGGCAGCAGCACAGGCGGCGGCAGATAAGGAAGCTGCAAAGGCTGCGGAGAAAGCCGAAAAGGAGGCTGCCAAGGAAGCGGAGAAGGCTGAGACGGCAGCAGCAAAGGCTGCAGAAAAGGCCGAGCGCGAACGTCAGAAGGAGATCAAGAAGGTAGGAAACGCCGTAATGGGTACGGTTGGTAGAGAAGTCGGCAAGAACATCGGCAAGAACTTCGGATCCTTCGGCAAGACCCTTGGAGGAAACTTCGGAGCAACATTGGGGCGCGGCATACTCAATACTTTAATAAAGAAATAAAACAGCATTTGACTATAGGGTATTGCTGTTAAACGAAAAAATCGCTGGATAAGCATTCTTCGATGCTCATTCAGCGATTTTTGGCTTAAAAGGGTAAATTAGCTTGTGCGGCAGCCTGCGTCCTGCCTGGTGGGAACCGATGGCTGCGCACCTTCCCACCCGTCCATATTCAGTGCAATACCATTTTTCGACTTTTCTGCGTTTTGGAATTGCGGAGCAGCAGGCAATCAATATTTCTCGGTTCCGATGGAGTACACCCGTTCATCTTCCAGGATATTCAGAAGCGCCTGCTTATCAGCGATTGCGGCAACACCATAAACTTTTAAATCATGCTCTTTCAGGTACTGAATTTTATAGGAAAAATCAATTTCTTCAGAGAAATCGCCGGTGGCGGAGTCCATCATGGCGACGAAGCCCTCGTTATCCTGCATATATTGCAGCATACTGATGAAGTGCTGCTTAGCGATGTCTTCATCCCGGTACAGGTCGTAATAGTCCTCTGCCTCAGTCAGTTCTCCGCGTCCAAACAGATACGGATACTTTGAACCGTCGAAAGGCTTAAAAGCATCGACAGGACAGTCGTACATGCCAATCACCTCCTGGGTATCACCTGAGGTCACTATGCCGATCCAAGGACTCATAAGTTCATATTTTTGAATAAAGGTCATGGCCTCATCCCAGTTCATAACGCGGTCGAAGTCGATATATCCCACCTGCAATTCATTCTCATCCAACTCCTGAAGTGAACGTTTTGCAGATTTGGGAGCGCCGCCCAGACTGACGTTGAAGTCGACGTTTTCCTCAGTTTCTCCCGGATTCTCTTTGAGATGATCCTCCAGCATCTCCTGCTGGTTTTGGGTCATGGATTTGGAAATGTCATGGCGATTGATGGTCCACGCGAAGGCGTTGCCGGGAGGTCGCTTGAGGTCCCCCGGATTGAAAAGCGTGAGGGCGTTCTTGTCGATGCTTCCGCTGACCAGCTTTTGCTCGGAGGATGAAATCCAGGAGGTCTGCTGAATCATCACATTGTATTTTCCAAGTCCGGTGTTATGGGAATCTACGCTGTTAAACTTCATGCAGGGCAATAAAAGCTCGCTGAAAACTGAAATATCCGTGTCCATACGACAGGAATCCATCGATACCTCATCATCTTGGTGTGTGGCAACAACCTCACCCGGGTTATAAAAGACAGACGCGGCTATTCGGGGAACGACAAATACTATCGCAAGGAGAACCAAAAGTGCGGCGATGAGTACAATAAGCCACCGTGTTACTCCGGCACGCTTTTTCGTCTTATCGATTTGCTGGATCAGTGCCTTGTCGCTTTTCAGAAGTTCGTCAAATGAAACGCTGTAGGCCTCACTGATTTGTCTGAGCGTCTCCATATCAGGATAATTCTTGTTGTTTTCCCAGTTGGACACCGTTTGGCGCGTGACGTGAAACATCTCTGCGAATTGTTCCTGCGTGAGTCCGTGTTGCTTTCTGAGTTCGTAAATCTTATGTCCAATATCCACAGTTGTCACCTCCAGGATCATCATGCCACAGCGCCATGCGGTTGTCACGCAAGGGAAGCTTGCGCGGATTTTACATGGGTGAGAGCGCGAACTTTTGGGGTTGCATGCCATCACTTTTTTCGTATGGAATAGATGCAGCCAAGAATGCATGCTGCTCCATACACCTCCCGTGATGCCCGTTAGAATTGCCTCGTGTATTCTCCATATATTATACCAGAACAGTGCTTGAAAGATATGTCCATGAAATGGTTGTTTTTCTTGGCGCGAATAGCCTGCGGCGCTGCAACGCAAGACATGACCTGGCAATCTCAGACCAAAATAACGGACTGATAAGCGGCTATAATCTTAGTATAAGGATTTGCAACGCGAGATTACCGAGGAGGTCAATATGAAAGGATATGATACTTACGCAGGGTTCATGGGATATGTAGATGGAGAATATATGCTGTTTGCAAGCGATGAGGAGTATTACGAGTACATGGAGGAAGAATAGAGAGATATTTTGAGAGATTATTTCACACGCCCTTGCCATTTTGCGCTGAGGCAACGTGCCCGATTTGGAGAATTTCTATAAGCGTTGCAATTGCTCGTTTCTGGGAACTGTGCAAAATGCATACGTTAACGAAGACACTACTTTTGCACGATTTATGCCTTTTTAACGCTTAATTAATGCATGATTAGCAGATTTTTGCTTGAAATTTGCTTGTTCGTTAACATATCTTGCGGCACAGTCTACTACTACGTTGCCTTTTAGGGAACTTAAGCATTGCGCGTGCTCTTCTGCAGATCAGTTGCTTCCTTAACCTGCAGCGATGCGGTAACCTTGTCGTTATATAGCTTCGTTCCTACCTGACTAAAACCCATCTTTGCATGAAATGCCATGCTCGGAGCATTGTATACCGGCTATCATTTCAATTGCTTCAAGAAAAGCGCCTTGCGTAAATATTCATATTAACCCCATCAATTTCCTTGCTTCTTTTGCGTGCTTGCAGCCTTGAACAAAAGGTCTGAATGTGGTATTGTTTTGTCATGCTGAAATGTATATGTTTTAACGGTTAATTCAATAAATAGGGAGGATATTATGGCAGAAATCAGACGCCCTGACGATATGGTCAGAATCACGACACCGGAACTTGCAGAAGCTTTCATTCAGGAGCAAATCGAACTTGCTCGTCAGCAGATAGGCGACAAAAAAGTTCTGCTCGCGCTTTCGGGCGGCGTGGATTCTTCGGTAGTTGCAGCGCTTCTCATCAAGGCAGTTGGACAGCAGCTCGTATGCGTTCATGTTAACCACGGACTTCTTCGCAAAGGTGAGCCGGAGCAGGTTATCGAGGTCTTCAGAAATCAGATGAATGCAAACCTGATCTACGTTGATGCAGTTGACAGATTCCTCGACAAACTGGCAGGCATTTCGGATCCTGAAGAAAAGCGTCACATAATCGGAGAAGAGTTCATCGACGTTTTTGCAGATGAAGCGAGAAAGCTTGAGGGTGTTGATTTCCTGGCGCAGGGTACGATCTGGCCTGATATTCTTGAAAGCGAAGACGGCATTAAGGCACACCATAATGCCGGTGGACTTCCTGAAGATATTGCAGAAAGATTTGAACTGGTTGAGCCCGTTCGCATTCTCTTTAAGGACGAGGTAAGGGTTGTAGGCAGAGCCCTCGGACTCCCTGCAGATATGGTTGATCGCCAGCCGTTCCCGGGTCCGGGTCTTGGCGTAAGATGTCCTGGCGCAATAACGAGAGACAGACTGGAAGCAGTTCGTGAGTCCGATGCAATCCTTCGTGAGGAGTTTGCAAAGGCCGGTCTCGAGGGCAAAGTATGGCAGTACTTCACAGTTGTTCCTGACTTCAAGAGCACGGGAGTTACCGATGGCAAGAGAACATTTGCATGGCCATGCATCATTCGCGCAATAAACACTACCGACGTTATGCAGGTGACTGTAGAACATCTGGAGCCTGCGCTCATCGACCATCTGGCAGAGAGAATCACTTCAGAAGTTGAGGGGATTAATAGAGTCCTCTACGACTTCACACCGAAGCCTCCTGCAACGGTTGAGTACGAATAGGATTTTCCGGCTTGTCATCGCCCTGAAAGCCTTGGAATTACTGGCTTTCAGGAAACAGGCACTGCCCGGTGCTACTAATTTGCTACTAAAATATTGAAGCTTCAAGAAGCGGCTAAGCCCTTGGAATTCCAGTGTGTATGCCGCTTTTTTGATGTTTTGATTCATAATGCCACGGTAGCACGTCCAGCACGAATTCGCACCTTTGCCCGCCCGAAATCAGCCTGTTATTATGATGACAGAAGAAACATCAGAGCAGTAGAGATAGAACGAAAGAGTGGTGGAGGTGCGTGATGATGGGAAAGGTAAAGATCAAATTCACCGACGATGAGATCAGAATCATCGTCAGAAGTCTGGTGGATCTCGGAAACGAACTTATCCGTGAAGGGAGATATACGGACGCTGTGGACGAGCTGCTGCTGAAGTTCATGTAGGCTCCGGCAGCCTTAATTCCGGAAAACAAAAGAATAAGAGAAAGCAGAGCCGTTTGCATCATTATCACAGAAGGTGCAGGCGGTTTTTGTATTTCTGCCTTCTGCCTGATACATTTTCCGTTCACTAAGGAGCGGAGAAGGTGTTTATCAGCTATTGCGGCAGAAAGGAAGAGATA
>JAFTHD010000080.1 GCA_017457585.1 Bacillota bacterium
ACTTGCGAGCGGACTGATTACAGAGCAGGAGCTGCGCAGATGTGTCACGAGAACCATCCGGACAGTACTTGCATCCAGACGTTATATGGACTGATGTGCATCTGATCTGCTTTCTGCAGGACTGGCAAATTGCCAGTCCTGTTTTTGTATAACCTAAACTTTGCGTATTCTTATAACGACATTTTTATAACGACGTTGAGAAAAAGCAAATCGAGTAGAAATCACCATTATCAGGAGGTGATTTCTACTCGATTTGCTTCGACTGGTTTTTTATCCCTATGAATGAACACCGGTTCTGCAGCCGCTATTCTTTTTTCGACTAGCCTCGCGAGCTTGATTTTCTGGTGTCTGCCTTCTTCTTTGCCTTTGAAGAGGCGCCTTTCTTTCTTGCTTCCCGCTCTGCTTGTTCTTCCTTTTTCTTGTTCTCTTTCTCCTCAGCTCTATTGTAGATTATGGACGGGGGCTCTCCCCATTTCCATGTCCGGATATACCTTTCAATGTCGGATTCCTGTAAACCCAGGCATTTGAAGATGGACTTCAGATCCGCTGTCATCCCGTGTTCCGGTCTCATTGTCCCATCTTCGTTCACGTGAACCTTATATTTGTCGAGCTCCAACACGGTTGTTCTTAGCGTAGTCGAGCTCTTGGCCTTGATATATGGTCTGCAGTAGTACTCCATTGCCTCCTCTACATTTTGTGCTATATCGGCTACAAACATCTTCCCGAGGAATGTTTCGTATGTACCCGTTCCCGGAGTCTCCAGCCCGAAAAAACTTTTGCGGCGGCAGAAACTTTTCTCACTTCTGTCCCTGTGTCGGATAACGATGATCTCCTCGGCTGCCGTTTCCGTCCCATTGCTGATGCTCATGAAGAAGCCAACCTCGTCCAGTTCCTTCTGAATGACATCGTGTTTGCGAATCAGTTCAAACGATCTTCCTGTTACAGGGCTTACCTTGGTCTTCCTGACATCGAAGTACGGCTTGGCGTCCTAGACATGTTTCTCCGTGTATCGCTTTCTTTGCTCAAGCATCATCTGGAAATGGGAGACTTTATCCTGGATCGCTGTTCTCTCGCCTTCTGCACGTTTTTCATCATAGAACAGATAAAGCGTCAGGCCTTCCATGTCCTTCCCGGTGATACCATTACCGTTGATTTGCACCGTATCATCGATTTTCATGCCGTAGACATTCTCTTCAGGAATGTAGTACTTGTCGGCATTCTGCAGCTCCTTCCCGTATTTCTGAATCATCTCTTTCACGAAGCCGTAAGTGGCTGGGCACGAGGCTGAAAACGTGATGTTGTACTGCTCCTTGATTGCTATGAAAAAGGTGAGGAACTTCTCGGAAAGGAATCCGCGGTCGAACATCAGGTGCAGATCGCGTATACCGAGGCACATGCTCTTCTCAAGTGCGTATGTGAACTCAGTCTTGTCCAACAGACTGCCGGGGAACAAATGCGTGAACAGTGTCACTCCGGTATCTTCGTCCACATAGGACATCGTTCCGTAGATCGGCTTATCCGGATCATCTTTTGCCTTTCCGAATCCGGCCAGCTCGTTCTCCTTGCTGCTATGGTTATTGTTCGTGCCGTCGCATCCGATGATCCTCTTCTTCTTCATCTTCTTGTTACCGGCAGATGTCTCCGTGAACTGCTTCCTGTATCTCTCGTTGAAAGACTTGCGGTACAGATCCCTTTGGATTGGATTAACACCAATCGCTTCGTAGAGGCGAGAAATGTTGGAAGGGTCCATAGGCGTGAAGAAACCGCAATAGTTATCGTAAAACCAGTACTCAAAGCACTGCGAGACATGCTCCTCCATGTCGATCCATTGGACACACAGCGCAAAAATCTTGGCCCATTCGGCCGGAAAAGCCTTTTTCAGCGCGGACATGACACCCATCTTGTCGGCAGCCTTGGAGGCAGCCAGATATGGGCCGGCAGCAAGCATCTGTTCGTGGGTCCGGCAATCTCCCTTGGAAGGGTCGCCGAATATGAGGTCGTAGTTCTTGTTGGGCCACATGAGCGTCTTTAAGTCGTCCGCTATTCTGCCAATTGTCTTACGGTCATCGACGGACCGGTGGGTCACAGGATCCCTGTGCGAGGCTGTGACCCAGTAAACGTAGTCCCCCATGAAGAGGGGACGGCCTTCATCGTTTTTCTTAGGGATTGAGACCGTGTTGATTTTCCCGTAGTATGCCATTTATCCTCCTCCCAGAGTCGTGATAATTCGTTATTATTATAACGACGACGGG
>JAFTHD010000081.1 GCA_017457585.1 Bacillota bacterium
GGCGGTTTCTGTATTTCCGTGGGCTCTGTAGCATCTGCCGATGATATCGCCCAGTCTCTTCTTATCGCAGAGAAAGTCTACTTCCAGTGAATACGGATCGGCATTTCTGTCTTCAACGTATCCCAAATCCTGCGGAATCTTCTCATTGAAGATGAATCTTCCAACAGTAGACTCAACCAGCTTACCTCTCGTGTCTTCAGGACCTGCAAATCTTCTGACCTTTACTTTTGCGTGAAGTCCTACCACATGGTTCTGATATGCCATGAGCATCTCAGCCATGTCAGAGAAAACCTTGCCGTCTCCCTTCTCAGCCTCTGAAGTCCTCTTGCCTTCTTCCTGTCCCGGATGAGTCAGGTAGTAACTTCCCAGAATCATGTCCTGCGTAGGCGTTGTTATCGGCGAACCATCTTTCGGCGCCAGGATGTTGTTGGTTGAAAGCATGAGGAATCTTGCCTCTGCCTGCGCCTCAACGGAAAGCGGCACGTGAACGGCCATCTGGTCTCCATCGAAGTCCGCGTTGAATGCAGTACATGCAAGCGGATGAAGTTTGATTGCCTTACCCTCAACGAGCACAGGCTCGAATGCCTGTATACCAAGTCTATGCAGGGTCGGAGCACGGTTGAGCATTACAGGGTGTTCCTTGATAACCTCTTCCAGAACGTCCCAAACTTCAGGCTTAACCTTCTCGACCATTCTCTTTGCGCTCTTAATGTTGTGGGCATTGCCGTTCTCAACCAGCTTCTTCATAATGAAAGGCTTGAACAATTCGAGCGCCATCTTCTTAGGAAGTCCGCACTGATAGAATCTCAGTTCAGGTCCTACTACGATTACCGATCTACCCGAATAATCGACTCTCTTGCCCAGCAGGTTCTGTCTGAAACGTCCCTGCTTACCTTTGAGCATATCGGAAAGGGACTTGAGAGGTCTTCCGCCGGGACCCGTAACAGGTCTGCCCCTTCTGCCATTGTCGATGAGCGCATCGACAGCTTCCTGGAGCATTCTCTTCTCGTTTCTCACGATAATGTCGGGAGCACCGAGTTCCAGGAGCCTCTTGAGTCTGTTGTTTCTGTTGATTACCCTTCTGTAAAGGTCGTTCAGGTCGGAAGTCGCGAAACGTCCGCCGTCCAGCTGTACCATCGGTCTCAGGTCAGGAGGAATGACAGGAATCACTTCCATTACCATCCACTCAGGTCTGTTGCCTGAAATTCTAAGCGCTTCGATGACTTCCAGTCTTCTGACGATCCTGATCTTCTTCTGGCCCGTCGCACTCTTGAGCTTCTCTCTCAAATCTGCGCTCAGCTCTTCCAGGTCTATGTCTTCGAGAAGCTTTCTTACTGCTTCTGCGCCCATGCCGGCCTTGAACTTGATGGATGGATCATCCATGGCTTCCCTGTACTGGTTCTCATCCAGGATTTCCTTGTATGAGAACTGGCTGTTACCGGGGTCTGTTACGATGAAGTTGGCAAAGTAGAGGACCTTCTCCAGTGTTCTCGGCGAAATGTCCAGTACAAGACCCATCCTGGATGGGATGCCCTTGAAGTACCAGATATGGGAAACCGGTGTTGCAAGCGCAATGTGTCCCATTCTCTCTCTTCTTACCTTTGCCTTGGTAACTTCAACGCCGCATTTATCGCAGACGATACCCTTATATCTTATTCTCTTGTATTTACCGCAGTGGCACTCCCAGTCCTTTGTAGGTCCGAAAATCTTTTCACAGAAAAGACCGTCCCTCTCAGGCTTAAGAGTTCTGTAGTTGATAGTTTCAGGTTTAGTAACTTCACCGTAGGACCATTCCAGGATTTTATCAGTGGATGCAAGTCCTATCTGCAGTGACTCGAAATTGTTTAACTCATAGTTATTGTTTTCTGTTTCGTTCATTTGTCACTTCCCCTTTCCTATTCTTCTTCAGTTTCTGCTTCAGCTTCTTCTAACTGGATATCTTCGGATTCCGCAGCCTCTTCCTCTACGATTTCTGCAAGGTCTTCATCATCGGGTTCCTCTTTGTAGCCAGATTCCTCCGCAAATTCTTCCTCTTCTTCGTAGGCATCGATTCCCTCTGCGTCCTCGTATTCGTCTTCAAAGTCATCAAGAGGTTCTGCTGATGTCTCAAAATCCCTTGCCGACTTTTCATCGGTCGGAATTTCCTCGTTGTCAGCCGTCATCACCTTAACGTCCAGGCCGAGACTCTGCATCTCCTTGATGAGTACCTTGAAGGATTCAGGGATTCCAGGTTCAGGAATATTCTCACCCTTTACGATGGCTTCGTAGGTCTTAACACGTCCTACGATGTCATCCGACTTGACTGTGAGTATTTCCTGAAGGGTATATGCTGCACCGTAAGCTTCCAGTGCCCATACTTCCATCTCTCCGAAACGCTGACCTCCGAACTGTGCCTTGCCGCCCAAAGGCTGCTGCGTTACCAGTGAGTACGGACCTGTACTCCTTGCATGGATCTTATCGTCTACCAGATGGTGGAGCTTGAGCATATACATGTATCCAACGGTTACAGGGTTGTCGAAGTACTCACCTGTACGTCCGTCTCTCATGCGCATTTTGCCGCTCTCATCGAAACCCTGCTCCTTGAGGAGCTCGATGATATCGCTCTCTTTGGCTCCATCGAATACAGGCGTTGCGATATACCAGCCTTTGCTCTTGGCAGCAAGTCCGAGATGAACCTCCAGTACCTGTCCTACGTTCATTCGGGAAGGTACGCCGAGAGGGTTGAGCATTACCTGCAGCGGCTGACCATTCTCCATGAACGGCATATCTTCCTCAGGCAGAATCCTCGAGATAACACCCTTGTTACCGTGTCTTCCTGCCATCTTATCGCCGACGCTGATCTTTCTCTTAGTCGCGATGTAGCACCTTACCAGCTTGTTTACTCCAGGCGGCAGCTCATCGCCGTTCTGTCTCGTAAAGATCTTGACGTCGACTACAATACCCGTCTCACCGTGAGGAACTCTCAGCGATGTATCTCTTACTTCTCTTGCCTTCTCGCCAAAGATTGCGCGGAGAAGTCTCTCTTCTGCAGTCAGTTCCGTCTCGCCCTTTGGCGTTACCTTACCTACCAGAATATCGTTGGCATCGACTTCGGCACCCTTTCTGATGATACCTTCTTCATCCAGATCCTTAAGTGCATCCTCGCCTACGTTCGGAATGTCTCTCGTGATCTCTTCAGGTCCCAGCTTCGTGTCCCTCGCCTCTGCTTCGTATTTTTCAATATGGATCGATGTGAGCACATCCTCCATGATGAGTCTTTCGTTGAGAATGATGGCGTCCTCGTAGTTGTAACCTTCCCACGTCATGAATCCGATGAGCAGGTTCTTTCCGAGTGCCACTTCACCGTTATCGGTTGACGGACCGTCAGCGAGAACTTCGCCTTCATCAACGTGTTCGCCGTTGAAAACGATAGGTCTCTGATTGATACACGTACCTTGGTTGGAACGTCTGAACTTGAGCAGCTTATACTCGTCCTTACCTTCCC
>JAFTHD010000082.1 GCA_017457585.1 Bacillota bacterium
CCTGTTTATACATCCGCCTGGCCAGCCTTCTGGTCTCCAGAAAAATCCCATCTCTCAGGATGACACCGTCTTTGCAGAATTTATACCCGCCGATATCGCACCAGTACGTACCTGGTCTCAACCTCCACCGTCCGTCTATAACCTCGTGCTTTCCGATCTGCTTGATCTCCCAGCAGTCTTTGATCTTAAGGTCGTAATTCTTCTGCAGATACTCCGCTATTGCCCTGACCGCTTTTTCCAGATCCTTTTTGGATGTCCCGATCAGAAGAATATCATCCACGTACCTCAGCTGATGCCTGACGTATTTGATCCGCCTTCCCCTTCGCTCTTTATACAGCTGCTGCTCGATGAACCAGTCCCGATCCTCCAGAGAGAGGTTCCCGTACCATGGTGATGTATAGTATCCGACCGGTGTGGCCAGATCCTTCGGCCGCCTGGATCCTTCCGGCAGTCCGATCAGCTCGTTCTCCAGCTGTCCCGCCGAATCAATGATCATATCGTGGAGCTGCAGCACCCGTTTGTCCTTGATCTTTCGACGGAGCTTCACCTTCAGGATGTCTTTGTCTATGCTGTCAAAAAACTTCCTTATATCGAGCTTTACGAAATACCTGCAAGTCTTGTCTTCCTGCATCCAGTAGCTTACAGTCCGCAGTATGTGCTTTATCCCGCGGCCCGGCACCGATCCGCAGCAATGCGGGTGCATCCCCCTTGTAAATGCCTTCATCGAGGCGTTCATGACCATGTGATGCACCGTATGGTCTTCCAATGTTGGAATGTACAGATCCCTCCATTTTCCTCTGCTCGATGCGCGGTTTCTGCAGAACTGCCTCCTATACCTCGGTGGGCTGTGCCTGTATGTTCCTGTTGCCAGCAGTTCTATGATCGGCAGCACACAGTCTTCCGCTTTCTTCGGGTCTACCATGTGCCAGCAGGACGGATCCGCCGCGACCGCTTCGGCATCGTAGAGCAACTTCTGGACATTCCTGTCCTTTCTCTTATGCTCGGTGCCGGCTATCACGGCGTGCACCCCGTTATCCTTATCGACTACATCTTTCCATATGTTTCCGATGCGCTTCATGTCTTTTGCTTATCCTCATGCGTTTCGTTTTTACTACTAAGCATGCCCAGTTGCATCATTTCAGTTCAATGCGAACCAAGGAAGAGAAGATGCCCATGTGTTCATGGTTTTAGTATTAAATTGCTGAGCCGGCGCGGTTTCATTGGCGCCGGCTTTCCTTTGCTGGATGGATGTAAAAGGTCGCCGCCATAGTTCGCGTTCCCGTTCGACGGGGCGTTATTCCCGTTGAAGTTCGAGAACCCGGCGTTACGTCCATTGTTCCAATAGCCGCCCAATCTGACAGTCCGGACAGTGTTCGAGTACACGAGGATGGCGCTGCATCTTCAATCCCTTTTTCAGTTGTAACTAATCAGGGGACTTCGTCCCCTCTCGCTCCGCGATTCACCCCTTACTGGGTGAAGAAAAGGTCGCCGCCAGAGTACGCGAGCCCGGTCGACGGGGCGATAAACCCGGAGAAGGACGAGAACCCGGCGTACCGTCCAAAGTTCAAATCGCCGCCCACACGGACATTCCGGACAGGGCTCGAGTACACGAGGTAGCCGTAATCTGCGAAGACTGTCGTCGCTTACGC
>JAFTHD010000008.1 GCA_017457585.1 Bacillota bacterium
ACCGGGGAAGACCACGGCTTCGGCAGGCGTTACGGCTGCGGAGGGCATGACACGGGAAGAACTTTTCGAGGCAAATCCTGAGGCCAGAGCCATGTACGAGAAGCTTCAGAGCCTTAAGACAAGCGTGGATGCCATCAAAACCCAGCCTGATGAGCGGAGTGCTGAAGCGGATTATTCCGGCGTTTCTAAGGATCCGAACAGGAGCGCAAGACAGGCAGAGAAGATCGTTCGCGAAAAGAAGAGGGCTGAATCCGCAGAAGAGAGAAGACGGGCTGTTGAGAGAGCAAGGATTCAGGCCGTCAGGCAGAAAGAAATCGAAGAAGCCGAGAGGCGGGCTGCAGAGAAGCGGCGTGAAGCTGAGCTCATGCGCCTTAAGGCGGCAGAGGCTAACAAGCAGGCAGAGCTTGCGGCAAAGGCGCAGAGCCAGGATGTAGAGGAGATGATTGCGCTGCAAAGTCTGACGCAGGCAATTGCAGCGGGCGCAGACCCGGAGGCAGCAAAAGAGGCAGGAGATCTTACCGCGGGCAAATCAGGCGATCATGAAGAGACGGCAGCAAATAAGCTTACCGGACAGGCATCTAAAGCAGCAGAAAGCGCGGCACCTTCCGGAACGGCAGACCTTGAGAGCATAACCGCGGTACTGAAGGATACGCACGCTGTTCAGAACGAGACCCTCGGACAGATTTCTGATATTACCGAACGGGCAACGATGCGGCTCACGGTACAGCAGCAAGCAGAGATCCAGAGGCTTACATCGGCACAGGAGCAGGCAAAGGTTGCAAGGGACAAGCAGAGGCGCCAACTCAAGGAGGAGCTGGAGAGAAGCAGAGCCAGAAGAAAGGCGGAAGAAATCGCAGCAAGGCAGGCTCAGCAGAAGAAAGAATCGGATGTCAGGCGCGAAGCTTCCGAGAGGAAGGCAGAGCTTAAGCGGGCACACATAGAAGAGGAAGCAAGACTAAAGGCAGAAAAACAGGCGAGAGCCATGGAAGCAGCCATAGCCAAACGTGCGCGCGCTGAGAAGGAAGCTGCCGAAAAGCACGCAAGAGCGCTGGCTGCGGCGAAGGCAAAGGAAGCCCGAAAAGCGAAAGAGCTGGAAGAAAAGCGCGCCCGTGAAGAGGAAGAAGCACGAATCAAGGAAGAACGCAAGGAGAAGGCAAGACAGCTCTGGAGAGAGCGGGCCGAAAAGCGTCAGGAAAAAAGGCGAAAACGTCAGGAAGAGAAGCTGAAGGAGCTGGCTCAGAAGCGGGAGCTCCGAGATGAAATCGCGAGATACAGACGTGCAAAGCGTGCAGAAGAAAACGAGCAGAAGAGGCTCAGGCAGATAAAAGAAGAAGATGCGGCAATGGGCGGCGGCCTTGTAACCGTTCACGATGTTACCATAAAAACCGAGATCAACAAGCGGGAAAACATCAGGTTTATCGACCTGCTCGGGATCAAAACGAGGGAAGAGCGTACAGCCAAGACCGACGAGGAAAGGATGGCGCTCAGAAGAGAACGCGAGTACAGAAGGGAAGACGCAAGAGCCAAATTTTCTTTCAACAATCTCATAAGACTCAGAACATGGCAAAACAGCAAGTACGGCAAGGCCGTTTCCAGGTTCGGCAGATTCTGTGAGAAGCACCAGAGGGTGATCATCACATCATCTGCTGCCGTAGCTACTGTAATTGTCAGTGCAGCGGCTATTTTCAACTACTGCACAGCGTTCGAATACTCATATAACGGCACGGCGTTAGGCCTTGTTGACAACAAGAACGACGTTCTCGACGTAACGGAGCTCGTCGAAACGGCCATGACGCGTGAAAACAATATGAACGTCATCATAAGGGCGGAGGATATTACCTTTGAGCGTGTATCCACCATCGGCGGCGCGGATATAGATACTACGGAGGACGTTCTCAAGAGATTGACGTATATGGGCGACTTCAAAGTCGTTTCCTACGGAATATACGTGGACGGAAGTAAGATCGGAGCTGTCCGCACGAAGGAAAACGCCAGGGATGTTCTGCAGAAACTCAAGGATGAGTACACCAAAGATGCTGACAAAGTTGAAGTCGAAGAGGCTGTATTCCTGGAGGACGTGGAAGTAAAGAAGTGCAGCACCAAGCTTGAGAGTCTCCGCACGGTAGACAATATGGTCGGGCTGCTCACAACTGACACCGATAAGGAGACCGTGCATAATACGATAGCCGGAGAAACCGTTGAGGATATTGCAACCGAGTTTAATACGACTGCAGCGAAGCTGATTGAGAACAACGCCGGTCTTGCGGAAGAAAGCACTATAAGCGCAGGAACACCTGTGATTATCAAGGAAGTTGCACCGCCTGTTACGGTCAAGATTACCGAGAAGATCCAGTATACCGAGACGATTGAATATGAGACAGAGGAGACGAAAGACTCCGAGATGTATCAGGGTGATAAGGAAATCACACAGGAAGGTGAGGACGGAAGCCAGGATATCACGGCAAGGCTCGTATCCATAAACGGGAAGGTCATAGAAGAGAAAAATCTGGAGACGAATGTAACCAAGGAACCTGTCACGAAGAAGATCACAGTGGGAACCAAGGTGAGACCGCCGACGGTAGGTGACGGCAAGTTCTCATGTCCGATACACGATTCATTCAGGAAGACGACAGGCTTCCAGATGAGATGGGGCAGATTCCACAAGGGCGTCGACCTGGCTTGTCCGACAGGCACACCGGTATATGCGGCGGACGGAGGTACAGTTGTTACTGCAAGCTATAAACCTTCCTACGGAAATCTGGTAGAGATCGACCATCAGAACGGATATCTTACCAAGTATGCTCACAACAGCAAGATACTCGTAAACGTGGGAGATAAGGTCTACGAAGGCCAGAAGATAGCGCTGGTAGGAAGCACCGGCAACAGTACGGGCCCTCACTGCCATTTCGAGGTCAGAGATCACGGAGAGCCAAAGAATCCACTCAACTACATAACGCTCCATTAACAGGATGGAAAAGTTAATATTATGAACATAAAACGGAACCGGCTCTGCGAAATGCGGAGCCGGTTCCGTTTTATGTTCGTATTCATTTTTAACGCATCTGCGACTTACTCTTTCGTAGGGTTGAGCGCTGTCAGCTTGTAGCTCAGTATGAAGTCCGGAATCGTCACGTTCTTGTAAAAGGCATTCTTGACTCTTTCCAGAGCCAACGCACCGGTGCTCAGATTCTGCGTCGGCAGCAGCACCAGGAACTGGGATGGACCGTAACGTGCTATGGTGTCACCTTTTCGCAGGTTGAACTTGAGCGTTGCCTGCAGCATGCCCATGATCCTGTCTAAGAGCATGGCCTCGGAATCCGTGGTGGCTTCCGTGGTTCTCGTAAGCGTCAGAACCCCAAGAAACATGGTAATCCCCAGTCTTTGCAGGTTACGCATGTTGATGTTGTAGATATCCTTGAAGATGGTGTAGTCGCATACAAAGGCAGTTCTGTCGCCGTCGTCCCGCTGCAGGTCTCTCGATACCGCATCGAGAACGGCCTCCGAGTTATACTCTACCTGAATCTGCTTTCTGTAGAATTCAAGCCTGTCATCTGAAGGATCGAGTCCCGGATGGGAAACGTGAGCGTTCAGCGCGTAGTTGTA
>JAFTHD010000083.1 GCA_017457585.1 Bacillota bacterium
CTGCTTCATTATGTTTGGCAAAGAAAGCGGTGGAATTCCAGAGGAAATACTGGTTGAGCATCCTGATGAGTGTATCCGTATTCCTATGGTGGGAGAGACCAGATCATTGAATCTGTCAAATTCCGTAGCTATTGTATTATATGAAGCTCTCCGTCAAAATGGATTTGACCATATGACTTTGGAAGGTGAGTTACATCATTTGCATTGGTAGGTGGCATATATGAGTTTTATTGAAGCGAAAGATTTGGTACATGAATATATAATGCGTGATGAGGAAGGCAATGTGGAAGGAGTGCAGGTGGCTCTGGATCATCTTGACTTGAATGTGGAGCAGGGGCAGTTTATAGCTGTTCTTGGACATAATGGCTCCGGAAAATCTACATTTGCCAAGCACTTAAATGCACTGCTTATGCCTAGCGAAGGTACCTTGTATGTGGGTGGCATGGATGTAAGTGATGAAAATTTGACTTATGATATTCGTCAGACTGCAGGTATGGTATTTCAGAATCCGGACAATCAGATCGTATCCTCAGTCGTGGAGGACGATGTGGCCTTCGGGCCTGAGAACATCGGGGTAGAGCCTTCCGAGATAAGAAGGCGTGTAGAGGATGCGCTTAGGCGCGTAGATATGTATCAGTTCAGGGATAAAGGACCTCATCACCTGAGCGGCGGACAGAAGCAGAGAGTTGCCATTGCAAGTGCATATGCCATGCTTCCGGAGTGCATAGTTTTCGATGAACCGACGGCAATGCTGGATCCAAAAGGAAGACGGGAGGTTCTCAGCATAGTTGAGGATCTTAACAGGCAGGGAATTACGACGATTCTCATCACCCACTTCATGGAGGAGGCTGCCTGCGCAGACAAAATAATCGTTATGGATTCGGGCAGGCTGGTGCTCGAGGGGAACCCTGAAGAAGTTTTCAGGCACGGCGATGAACTTCAGAGGCTGAGCCTTGGAGTGCCTCCTGCAGTAATGCTTGCCGCGAAGCTGAGAGAAAGAGGTATTGGCGTACCTGATGACGTAATAGACGAAGAAGGTCTCGTGAGGTTTTTATGTCAGGATATGCAGGAATAGAAGCAAGAAACGTAAACTACATATACAACGAGGGAATACCAGGTGAGACCCGGGCGCTGAACGACGTCAGCTTCCGCATAGAAAGCGGAGAACTGGTAGGCATCATCGGCCATACAGGATCAGGCAAGTCCACACTGCTTCAGATTCTGGACGGGCTTCTTAAGCCTGCTTCGGGAAATGTAATAATAGGCGGCAGGGATATTACCGACCCAAAGGAGTCGATGGTATCCGTTAGAAGGCGGGTTGGGCTCGTATTTCAGTATCCCGAGTATCAGTTGTTTGAGGAGACGGTTCACAAAGACGTGTCCTTCGGCCCTCTGAACCTGGGACTTTCGCAGGAGGAGGCGGATGAACGCGTTCGTGAGGCGATAGAACTGGTCGGCCTGGACTATGATGAAGTCAGCCAGCTATCACCCTTTGAACTGAGCGGCGGTCAAAGGAGAAGAGTTGCCATAGCCGGAGTCATAGCCATGAAGCCGCAAGTGCTCATTCTCGACGAGCCGACGGCGGGACTGAATCCCAAAGCCCACGACGATATACTCGGCATGGTGAGAACCATTCATCAAATAGAAAACAACATCATTATAATGGTGTCACATAATATGGATGATATTGCCGCAATGGCAGACCACGTGATGGTGATGCAGGGCGGCAGCATCGTCATGGACGGAAACCCGGAAGACGTGTTTTCAAGGAGGGCAGAGCTTCAGAGCATGGGTCTTGATGTACCTGCAGCAACATCCATTCTGGGAAGACTGAAGGATTCGGGTATGGATATTGACGACAGATGTCTTACCCTCGATGAGGCGGCGGACAGGATCGCGGAGGTGATGGCATGATAAGAGACATCACTCTCGGGCAGTACTATCCTGCACCATCGCCTATACACAGGCTGGATGCGAGAACGAAACTGATAGCAACGATGCTCTACATTGTTGCAGTGTTTGTAGCGAACGACATCATCGGCTTCGGGCTGGTGTTTCTGGCGCTCGCCGCAGTCGTAGCCGCATCAAAAGTTCCCCTCAGATTCATTCTGAGAGGACTCAAGCCTGTATTCTTCCTGATCGCATTCA
>JAFTHD010000084.1 GCA_017457585.1 Bacillota bacterium
AACAACGAAGATAGGAGGTGTCTTTAGTGGGAAGACACGGTACAATTGCAGGAAGAAAGGCAGCTCAGGACTCGAAGAGAGCTGCAATGTTCACTAAGTATGCCAGAGCTATAACGGTAGCAGCAAAGGCCGGCGGAGACCCGGATTATAACGCTACTCTGAGAGTTGCCATCGATAAGGCTAAGGCGATTTCGATGCCTAACGACAACATCAAGAGAGCGATTAAGAAGGGTACAGGCGAGCTGGAAGGCGAAACCTATGAAGAACTCAGCTTCGAAGGTTACGGCGTAGGCGGCGTTGCCGTTATCGTTGAGACTCTTACAGATAACAGAAACAGAACTACATCGGCTGTTCGTTCGACTTTCAGCAAGTACGGCGGCAACCTGGGTGCTCCGGGATGCGTATCGTACATGTTCGCAAGAAAGGGTGTCATCCTCATCGAAGCTGCTGACGGCGTTGATGAAGACGAACTGATGGAAGTTGCACTGGAGGCCGGCGCTGACGACATGATCGTAAACGAAGACAGCTTTGAGATTCAGACAGAACCTGACGTTTATACGGACGTTCACGAAGCGATCCAGAACGCAGGCTATGAAATCGTCGAATCCGAGATCGAGTACATTCCTTCCATGGAAGCTGCGCCAAAGGACGAAAACGACCTTAAGCAGCTGAGAAAGATGATCGAGATTCTGGAAGAAAACGACGACGTTCAGAAGGTTCATCACAACTGCAGCGTAGATCTGGAAGAAGAATAGAACGTACCCTGCCGGAAACGAAGTAAATAAGAACGCAATTAAATAAGAGTTTAAGCATATCCTGAAATGTGCGTGAGGGAAACCATAATTCAACCTACACTACAATTCCGGGAGTCCGGGTTTCGAATACTATGCAATGCCTCCTCTGAGTGGACTGCAGATGTTACGAACAGGACACCCACCTTATCGAAAGATAGGGCGTGAATTATATTTCCCAACGGCAGTTCGGGATATCATTCTAATTAAGGAGATGTAGAAGAAATGGCTAAGAAACAGTTTAAGGCTGAGTCCAAGAAACTTTTGGACATGATGATCAATTCGATCTATACACACAAGGAGATATTTTTGAGGGAGCTTATATCAAATGCAAGCGACGCAATTGATAAGCTCTACTACAAGTCCCTGACCGAGGGCATCACCGGCATAAACAGGGATGACTTCAACATCCGCATTGAGACGGAGCGGGACAATGGAATCATCAGAATCATAGATAACGGCATCGGAATGGACAAGGAAGAGCTGGAAAAGAACCTGGGAACCATAGCCAAGTCAGGTTCGCTGGATTTCAAGTCGGAGGCGGATTCGGACAAAAAGGATGAGATCGACATCATCGGCCAGTTCGGCGTAGGTTTCTATTCTGCTTTCATGGTTAGTGATCAAGTAACGGTGGTAAGTCGTGCTTACGGATCCGATGAGACGTATCAGTGGGAGAGTTCCGGCGCTGACGGATACACTGTCACTCAGGCTGATAACGACGACAGCTTTGAGAACGGCACCGTCATCACTTTGAAACTCAAAGAGGATACGGAGGACGAGAAGTACAGCGATTACCTGAATCAGTACACCATCAAGCAGCTCATCCGCAAGTACTCCGACTACGTAAGGTATCCGATCACCATGATGGTGGAGAAGTCGAGACCGAAGGAAGATGAAGAAGGCGAATACGAAACGTATCAGGAACTGGAGACGTTAAACAGCATGGTTCCGCTCTGGAAGAAGAACAAGAGCGAGCTGACGGAGGAGGACTACAACTCCTTCTACAAGGAGAAGTTCTACGATTTCACGGATCCAATCAAGGTTATGCACAACAGCGTAGAAGGCGTTGTCAGCTACACTTCCCTCATGTTCATACCGTCACAGGCTCCGTACAACTACTATACTCGCGACTATGAGAAGGGGCTTCAGCTCTATTCTTCCGGCGTGCTCATCATGGAAAAGTGCGCAGACCTTTTGCCTGACTGTTTCTCCTTCGTAAAGGGTCTCGTTGACTCTCAGGATTTGTCGCTGAACATTTCCAGAGAGATGCTACAGCACGACAGACAGCTTAAGGCGATTGCCAAGAGGCTTGAAAAGAAGATCAAGAGCGAACTGGAGAATATGCTGAAAAACGACAGGGAGAAGTACCTGGAATTTTACAAGAACTTCGGGCTGCAGCTCAAGTACGGTCTCTATGATGTCTACGGACAGAACAAGGAGCTGCTTCAGGATCTGGTTATGTTCTATTCCTCCACGGAAAAGGAACTGGTAACCTTTGCGGAGTACGTTGCCAGGATGAAGGAGGAGCAGAAGTACATTTACTACGCAAGCGGCGAGTCGGTTGAGAAGATTGATAAGCTGCCGCAGACGGAGCTTCTCAAGGACAGGGGATACGAGATCCTCTATCTGACGGACGACGTGGACGAGTTCGCCCTGCAGATGCTCATGACATACGACGAAAAGGAGTTCAAGTCCGTATCCGCAGACGATCTCGATATCGAAGAGAGCGAGGAGGAGAAGGACGAGGCAAAGAAGCAGGCTGAAGAGAGCAAGGATATGCTGGTTGCCATGAAGGAAGCTTTGGGCGATAAGGTGAGCGAGGTCAAGCTGTCCCACAGACTGAAGAGCCATCCTGTATGCATCACTGCAAGGGGAGGACTTTCCATAGAGATGGAAAAGGTAATCAACGCCATTCCTAACGACGATAAGGTGCAGGCTGAGCGCGTGCTCGAGATTAACGCAGGTCATCCTGTTTTAGAGTCCCTGAAGAAGATTTATGCTGAGACTCCTGACGAGATCGGTGAATACGCGAAGCTGCTCTACGATCAGGCGCTTCTAATCGAAGGGCTTACGATAGATGACCCCGTTGAGTTCAGCAACGCCATCTGCAGGCTGATGACGAAGTAGTATGAAGGAAAGAATGATTAGAAAAGCTTTACCGGAAGAGTTTCAGGAAGTTCGTCTGTTCTACCATGCTGTAATCGACGGACTGGAGGGTAGGGAGCATCACCCGAAATGGCAAAAGGATGTATATCCTTCGCCTGAGGATCTGATGACTGAGATCGAAGAAGGGAACCTCTACCTTTACTTGTGTGACGGGCAGATTGCAGGCTCGATGGTTTTAAACAAAAAGCACAGCCGTGAGTACGACGATGTGTCATGGCCCGAAAAGCTTCAAAGCGGCGAATTTTTCGTGATTCATATGCTGGGAATCAGATCTGACTTTGAAGGAAGAGGTCTTGCCAGGGAGATGGTGCGCTTTGCAATTCACCTTGCAAAGGAGTCGGGACTGAAGGCGGTCAGGCTGGATGTGATAGAGGGCAATCTCCCTGCGGAAAGGCTCTATGAAAGCATGGGATTCAAGCACATCGATACCATCTCGATTTTTTATGAAGTCGTAGGGAGCATGAACTTCAGTATTTACGAGTATAGGCTTTAAGCCTATCCGATTATTTTTTGTTGAGGCAACGTACTCCCTGTATTGCATCTCTGGAAGCATTGCAATTACTTACTTCTGAGATTTGTGTATAATACGTACGTTAACGAAGAACCGTCTTAAAGCTGATTTTTGCTCTTTTTACCCTTTTTTACCCTTAAATTATGCGTATTTATCACGTTATCTTCAGAATTTTCCTTTTTCGTTAACATATCTTGGTGCATATTCTACAGCTACGTTGCCTTTTCAGAAAATTGACATCATGATATAAAAATCTATTCAGCATCATATATCAAAAATAGTTTAAAAAACTTGACAAAAGGGTGGAATTGCATGTATAGTAATCAGTGACCGCAAACAGTGATTACTAACGATAGGAGCTGTGTAGTGCCAAAGGATAAGACGGAGAGCCACGAGCGTATCATAAAGGCTGCCATGGAGGAATTTCTGGAGAAGGGGTTTCAGAACGCTTCCACCAGGTCGATCGCAGCCAGAGCCGGTATCACCTCGGGAGGGTTGTACCGACATTTTAAGGACAAAGAGGATATGTTCGCTGCCCTTGTGGAGCCGGCGCTTGAAGAAGTGAGAAAGTGGATGGACGCGCACGTGAGCAGGGGCTACAGCGGAGCACTTTCCGGCGATTTTGACGCCATGTGGCAGGATTCTGAAATCGACATGGTACGTGAAGTCGTCTATCCTAACTTGGACGCATTTCGACTTGTACTTTGCTGTTCCCAGGGGACAAGGTATGAGAACTTCGTCAACGACCTGGTGAACGAGCATCAGAGGCTCATGTTTGAAGTCTTTGATAGGCTAAGGGAGCAGGGTATCCCGGTAAAGGACATCAGTCAGGAGGAACTTCACATACTCATGAGCGCCTATTCAACGGCCATGTTTGAACCCATCATCCACAACTATCCCCAGGAGGATGCCATGCATTATCTGAAGACGATAGAAGAATTCTTCATGCCGGGCTGGCACGATCTTATGGGTTGCTGAGGGAATTGTACATGCAGATAAAAGAAATAACGTTAACAGAATTGAAGATGTTATTCAGCTAAAGACCTTCGGGTCTTTTTTCTTTTGTTAGTAATCAAAAGGGACCAAACGACAGCGGTCAAAAGGTGTGCACCGTTTACAAGACAACTGATAAAGGAGGGCTTTTATGAAAGAGAAAAAACCATCGGGATTTAAGACACTGATGGAATATGCGGGAGGGCGAAAACCACTTATGTATCTGTCGCTGCTGCTTTCTGCGGTGACAGGAGTACTTGCGCTTATGCCATTCGTCTATTTGTGGCGAATCATCAGGGAGATAATACTCGTCGAACCTGATTTTAACCGGGCAACGAGTATCGTACATAACGGCATCATGGCGGTGGTATTCTCTCTGATTTGCATGCTCGTATACTTTGGAGCACTCATGTGCTCACACGTTACAGCATTTCGCGTTGCAGGGAACATGAGAAAGGATCTACTCCATCACATTGCAAGGCTGCCTATAGGATTTGCCGATCAGATAGGAACGGGCAGGATCAGGCGCATCGTTACGGAAGCCACCTCTTCTACGGAGACGCTGCTTGCTCACAACATGCCCGATATGGCACAGGCGATAGTGACTCCGATAGCGATGGTAATCATGCTGTTCATATATGACTGGCGTTTTGGAATTGCCTGCATCGTTCCAATCGTGCTGGCCTTTGCAATGATGTTTCGCATGATTGGACCGAAGATGGCGGAGGACATGCGCCAGTATCAGAACGCACTGGAAAATATGAGCAACGAGGCGGTGGAGTACGTGAGAGGCATTCCCGTCGTCAAAACCTTCGGGCAGACGGTATTCTCCTTTCATAGGTTCAAGAAATCAATCGATGATTACGGGAATTTCTGTCTGAAATATACGTTCGGGTGCCGAAGCTCCATGATACTTTTTACCATGTTTATCAATTCGGCATTTGCGTTCCTAATCGGTCTGACCTTGTTCCTTACGAGGGGAGGAGCAGGAACGGAGGACATTCTCGTGAACTTCCTGTTTTACGTGATCTTCACACCGATTATAACGACGACGATGATGCGCGTCATGTTCATGTCTGAGAACACCATGAAGATCGATGATGCCATAGAGCGTGTCAATTCCATTCTTCATATGGAGCCGCTGGCAGAAGCAGAGGACAAGAAGACGCCACAGGGAGCATCCGTGGAGATCAGGAACGTAACATATCGATACAGTGAAGATGCAAAACCTGCCGTCAAAAATTTATCCCTCTCTGCTAAGGAAGACGAGATCATCGCCCTCGTAGGGCCGTCAGGCAGTGGAAAGACTACGGCTGCAGGCCTGATTTCCAGGTTCTTCGATGCACAGGAGGGAAGCGTTACCATTGGCGGAGCAGACGTTCGAGACATGGATAAAGCGGAACTGATGAATACGGTTTCCTACGTGTTCCAGGACAGCAAACTTCTCAAGCGTTCAATCGCAGACAATCTGCGCATTGCAAAACCTGATGCGACAGAGGAAGAGCTGGCGGAGGCTCTTCACGCGGCTCAGTGCGATGACATCATAGCAAGACTTCCGCAAGGCGTCGAAACCGTCCTCGGTTCAGAAGGAACATACCTTTCGGGAGGGGAGCAGCAGCGAATCGCCATCGCGAGGGCTATACTGAAAAAGGCGCCTGTTGTCATTCTCGATGAGGCGACGGCCTTTGCAGACCCAGAGAACGAAGTCCTGGTTCAGAAGGCGTTCGTCGAACTTACGAAGCACAGCACGGTTATCATGATCGCCCACAGGCTTTCCACCATACGGAATGCGGATCAGATTTACGTGCTCGACGGTGGCGAAGTTGTGGAGTCCGGGAAACACGACGAACTGGTGAAGAAAGACGGACTGTACAGCGCAATGTGGACGGAGTATCAGAGAGGATTAAGCTGGAAGGTAGGTGAGGCTGTATGAAGACTTACATTAAGAACAAATTCGCCCTGTCCGACATGGGTGCAAAGGAAATGATCATTGCGATTCTGGCAGCGGTCTTACAGAATCTTGCCCTGATGTTTCCGGTGGGACTTCTGTATGTATTTACTGGCGATTACCTGGGCGGCGTGAATCTCGGGAGCCGCACGTGGCTTTATGTCTGCGGCATAGCCCTTTGCCTGCTGCTCATCGTCCTGACGAGCATTTGGCAGTACAACACGTCCTATAAGGCTACGTACAAGGAATCGTCTACCAGGAGAATTTCTCTTGCGGAGAAACTGCGCAAGCTGCCACTTTCCTTCTTTGCAAAGCGAGACCTGGCAGATCTTACAGGCACGATCATGGCAGATGCAGAAGCATTGGAGCACGCAGGTTCTCACATGATCCCGCAGTTTTATGGGAGCATCGTCTCCACGGTTCTGATTAGCATAGGACTTCTTTTCTTCCAATGGAAGATGGCGATTGCGGCCATATGGCCGATTCCCATTGCCCTTGTTATCGTGCTGACGTCAAAGCGCGTTCACGCCTATTTTTACCGCAGGCAGAGAGACGCGCAGATCGATTTGAACGAAGGAGTTCAGGAGTTTATCGAGACTTCACGCGACCTTAAGAGCAACAACGCGGAGGATGAATATCTGAGTGGCCTGGATGAAAAAATCGATACCGTTGAGAAGCGGGCGATCAGTAGCGAACTTGGGACGGCACTTTTTGTAGTATCCGCTCAGTTGCTTTTAAAGTTCGGCATCGGTACAGTGGCACTCATCGGTGGGAGCATGCTGATACAAGGAAATCTGACGCTCATGCAGTTTTTCTGCTTCCTGCTTGTGGCGTCGAGACTCTACGAGCCTATGAACAGTACACTCATCAATCTGGCGGCCATCAATGCTTTGCAGGTAAACGTTGATCGTATGAACGAAATCAACAACACAAGGGAGCAGGAAGGTTCATCAGATTTCATACCAGATGGGTACGACATCGTCTTCGACCATGCCGGCTTCTCCTATGAAGATGAGAAGACAGTTCTTTCGGATGTCTCATTTACTGCAAAGCAAGGCCAGGTGACGGCTCTCGTGGGTCCGTCGGGCGGCGGCAAAACGACGGTGAGCCGACTGGCAGCCAGGTTCTGGGATGCGGACAAAGGAAAGG
>JAFTHD010000085.1 GCA_017457585.1 Bacillota bacterium
GGAGAGCCGCCGGTGCAGAAGGCAGAGCGGGATAGGAAAAATTCCAGCCGCTATAGTGGATCTGCAGGCGGATAGGCTGTCTGCGTATACCGGGTATTCATCAGGTGTTTCGCGTGTCACTGGTTAGATTCACGATAACTTTTGCATGAAGTGACACGAAAGGAAGGAAAAATGAAGAAGTTAAAATTGCTCGTAGCAGCAGGGCTGGTGCTTTCCATGAGTCTTTTCACCTTAGCAGGATGCGGCTCCGGAACATCAGGAACTGCTGAAAGCGCAGGAAACACAGATCAGGAAGCAGCAGATGCATGCGCAGCACTCATCGATGCAATTTACGTCCAGGAATGGACGGAGGACACTGCAGCCCAGTGCGCAGCAGCAAAGGAGGCATGGGACGCTTTGACAGACGAACAGAAGGCATTAGTTGAGGGTGAAGAGGCAGACCCTGATTACTTTGGAAGAGACACGGGAGACGCGTCAAAGGACGATCCTCTCAATCAGGACGAGATCGGCGAAAACGAAATCCTCGTAGTAAGCTTCGGAACATCTTTTAACGACAGCAGAGTGGCAGATATCAGCGCAGTTGAGAAGGCAGTACAGGAAGCAAACCCTGACTGGTCTGTAAGAAGAGCTTTCACTGCACAGATCATCATCAATCACATTCTGGCTCGTGACGGAGAGAGCATCGACAACGTGGATCAGGCGCTTCAGAGAGCCGTTGACAACGGAGTCAAGAACCTGGTGATCCAGCCGACGCACCTGATGCACGGTGCTGAGTACGACGAGATGAACGCAGCAGTTGACAATTACAAGGATAACTTCGAATCGGTAACGATCTCGGAGCCGCTCCTGGGTGAAGTGGGAGAAGACGCATCCGTTATCAATGCAGATAAGGAAGCAGTTGCAAAGGCTCTTGCAGCTGAAGCAGTAAGCGTAGCAGGATTTGACAGCTTAGAGGCTGCAAAGGAAGACGGAACTGCATTCGTATTCATGGGACACGGAACTTCCCACGAAGCAAAGGTAAGCTACTCACAGATGGCAACCACAATGGATAAGCTGGGATACGACAACGTATTCATCGGAACCGTTGAAGGGGAACCTGAAGAAACATCCTGTGAGAACGTGATTGCAGACGTGAAGGAAGCAGGCTTCACGAAGGTCATCATAAGACCTATGATGGTTGTAGCAGGCGACCACGCCAACAACGATATGGCAGGCGACGACGATGATTCATGGAAGAGCCAGTTCACAGCTTCAGGAAACTTTGAGAGCGTAGACTGCCAGATTGAAGGTCTCGGAAGAATCGCAGACGTGGAAAAAATCTACGTTGAGCACTGCGCAGAGGCTATAAAGAGCCTCTAAAGGTGTGATATAATTGTCATAAGTTAGTGACACGAATTACGTGAGGAGAAGACATGAACAGAAGGATATTTCTCATACTTGCAGGGCTCGTTATTTCACTCATGGCATTTACTTCCTGCGGTGACTACAGGGATCAGACATCAGGGCTTGAAGCAGGAACGTACATTGCAGATTTTGAGACGGACAGCTCCATGTTCCATGTGAACGAAGCAAACGATGGAAAGGGAGAGCTGACCGTCTCCGAAAGCGATGGCGGTGCTATGACGATTCACGTTTCCCTCGTATCGAAGAAGATCGTCAACCTTTATCCGGGAACGGCAGAGGAAGCGCAGCAGGAAGGTGCACAGCTCCTTGAGCCGACCATAGATGAAGTGACGTACTCGGACGGATATACGGAAGAGGTATATGGATTTGACATCCCTGTTCCGGCTATCGATGAGGAATTTAATGTGGCGCTCATAGGAGAGAAGGGCAAGTGGTACGATCACGTAGTGAAGGTTACGAATCCAGAGGCGAAGTAATGATAAGAGAATGCGGACGGCACAAAAGAAAATCATTGGTTGCGATCCTGATTGCGGCTTTGCTATTTACCGTCTGCCAGTCCGGTTTTGCGCAGGAAACATACGCTCAAGGAGAAGATGCGCAGCGGATGGAACTTTCAGAAAAGAACGCAGCGGCAACAAAAACTGTTGCCGCTTCTTCTGTATATGGAGATGGGCAAGGGTCAGACGATTATGGCATAGATGACGGCAAGTATACCCCCGATAACTTCGGATGGTCCGGCGGAAGCGGAAGGCTGAAGTACATAAAGTGTCAGGAGATTACGGTAAA
>JAFTHD010000086.1 GCA_017457585.1 Bacillota bacterium
AGTTCCCGTTCTCGTCCTTCCAAGGGGAAAGGTTGCTCCTACAGCCCATTACAGGGAAGCAGTTACCTTCCTTCAGTTCCTTCATCTTCTTTTCTGAAATATAGTCAGGAACAAGTCTCTTAGCCGTGCACATTGCAGCCAGCTCGGTCAGATAGTAGTACGGTGAATCCTCGTGTATATTAGCCTCTTCGAGAACGTATATCAGCTTCGGGAAGGCCGGTGTTACCCATATGCCCTTCTCGTTCTTAACGCCCTGGTGACGCTGCCTGAGGACCTCTTCGATGATCATCGCAAGGTCTCTCTTCTCGCTCTCGTTCTTAGCCTCTCCCAGATACATGAACACGGTTACAAAAGGAGCCTGTCCGTTCGTCGTAAGCAGCGTAACGACCTGATACTGAATCGTCTGCACGCCCTTGCGGATCTCATCCTTAAGCCTCTTCTCAACGACTGTCGCAACCTGTTCATCGGTCATATTGATGCCAGCCTGCTCGTTTTCCTCACGAACGTTTCTCAGAATCTTATCTCTGCTGACCTGTACAAAAGGTGCCAGGTGCGCAAGTGAGATGGACTGTCCGCCGTACTGGTTTGACGCAACCTGCGCAATGATCTGAGTCGCTATGTTGCACGCCGTGGAAAAGCTGTGGGGTCTCTCGATGAGCGTTCCGGTGATTACCGTACCGTTGTTCAGCATATCTTCCAGGTTTACAAGATCGCAGTTGTGCATGCGCTGTGCAAAGTAGTCCGCGTCGTGGAAGTGGATGATGCCTTCGTTATGAGCATCAACTATATCTTCAGGAAGAAGGAGTCTGTTCGTCAGATCCTTTGCAACCTCCCCTGCCCTGTAGTCGCGCATGGTGGAGTTAATGACAGGATTCTTGTTGGAGTTCTCCTGCTTAGCCTCCTCGTTGGTGCACTCTATGAGGCTGAGGATCTTATCGTCTGTCGTATTCGACTGTCTGATGAGGGATCTCGTGTATCTGTACGTGATATATGCCTTGGCAACTTCAAAAGCGCCGTGGGCCATGATCTGGTGCTCTACCATATCCTGTACTTCTTCTACGGATGGTGATCTGCCAAGCTGTTCACAGTTGAGCACTACGCTCTCGGCAATTCTCTGGATCTGTACGGCCGTCATTCTCGTTCTGTAATCAACGGCTTCGTTTGCCTTGGTGATTGCAACGATAATCTTGGTAATATCAAAGTCTACCTCGGATCCGTTTCTCTTGATGATCTTCATTTTCTTCCTCTTCTTCCTTTATATGTTAAAACGATTATTCTCATAAATCACCATATATTGTGTGGGTACAGATTTGAGTATAGCATATGTTGTTGCTCCTAACAATAAGTTTATCAAGAAAAACAAAAGAAAACATATTCCTGCGAAGCGCCATAAATCGGCAAATCGGAATGCAATGACGCCCGAAGCAAATTGCTCCGGGCGCCCCATATCCTTTATTTAGACCTTCTTGATGAACTTAAGATTGCAGTGGGGACATGTAATGCTTATCTTCCCCAGACCTTTCGGCACTCTCAGCTTCTCGCCGCATGCAGGACACCTGAGTATCTTATGAGTCTTGTCCTTCTGCGGTTTCGTCCTCGCCTGGCTGCTGCCGTATCCCGTACCGGACCTGTAGCTGCCTGCGGCCTTCTTCCCTCTTCTGAAAGCCGCTGTGGCATCCAGGAATTTCTGATTTTCCTTAGCCCTTGCAGGATAGTTCCTCGAGAACATTCTGCAATATATGTAGATCAGGAGCAGTACTCCCAGCACCCTGAGCAGGTGCTTTGAAAGAAACATGTCGAGAACGAGCACTATGAGGCAAACTACGAGAAGGAACTTGTTCAGGCTGTCGTTCCCGTACCTGCCGTACATTATGCGCTGCATCCACATGTTAAATCGTCCCATTAAAAACCTCCTGGGCCGCCTCCACCGACTTCATGGCATCCCTGCAGTAGTAATCCGCTCCGATCTTCTCTGCAAAGTCCGCCGTGAGCACTGCACCGCCTACCCATATCTTGCAGTCAGGCTTTGCCGCCTTGACCTTCTCTATGGTCTCCGCCATAGCCGGCAGTGTAGTCGTCATGAGTGCGCTGAGCCCCAGCATCTTAATATCTTTGCTTACGACCGTATCTACGATTACCTGCGGATCCACGTCCTTACCAAGGTCAATGATCTCAAAACCATAGTTCTCCATGATTACCTTGACGATATTCTTGCCGATATCGTGGACGTCTCCCTTTACCGTTGCCACTGCAACGGGACCTTGTGATACCTGAGTCTTGCCGCTCTTTTCCATCTGCGCTTTTACAACGTCAAAACCTGCCTGTGCAGCAGAGGCTGCCTGAATCATCTGCGGCAGAAATACGACGCCGTCCTCAAAATCACGTCCCACCTTGTCCAGGGCAGGAATGAGATAATCGTTTACGATGGTCATCTCGTCACAGGACTTGAGCAGTTCACCGACAAGCTGCGTCGTCTCTCCGCTCATTCCGTTTCCTACTGTATAGAATATATCATGTGCGGTAGAGTTTTTTGTTGATTGTGTGGATTTATCGTCGTTTTTTGATGATGTATTCTGATTCTCTCCACCGGCCTTATTTTCCCCTGCTCCGGAGGCGCTCATTCCGTCGCCCTTTGCAGTAATAACCGTCCCCTTCACCTCAACATTGCCGTAGCGCTCAATGTACTTGACCGAATGTTCATCGATGTTGTGAAGCACGTGAAAAGCGTATATGGAAGCCATCATGTCTTCGCTTCCCGGATTGATGATAGGAAGGTCGAGCCCACACTCCATGGTCATGGTCAGGAATGTCCTGTTTACGATCGCCCTTGCAGGAAGACCGAAGCTTATGTTTGAAACACCGAGAGCCAGCTTGAGTCCAAGCCTTTCCTTTACCATCCTCATGGCCTTCAGGGTCTCCACGACTTCCTTCTGCTGTGCCGATACCGTCAGGGTCAGGCAGTCGATGATAACGTCTTCCTTCTTGATTCCGTAATCGAGACATCGTTTCAGGATTCTCTCTGCGATTTCATAACGCTCCTCTGCCGTAGGCGGTATGCCGTTTTCGTCGAGGGTCAGCCCCACTACAGCAGCTCCGTATTTCTTAACCGACGGCAGAATCCTGTCCAGGACTTCTGCTTCACCGTTTACAGAATTCACGATGGCCTTACCGTTATATACTCTGAGCGCCGCTTCTATGGCCTCAGGATTCCCCGAGTCTATCTGCAGCGGTGCATTTGTAATGGACTGCAGCTTCTTGACCACCTTCGGCAGGAGCGCCACATCGTCGATCTGTGGGACGCCCACGTTTACGTCCAGAATCTCTGCTCCAGAACCCGTCTGCGAGACCGCCTGCTCGAATATATAGTCGTAATCTTCGTCGATCAGCGCCAGCTTCAGCTTTTTCTTTCCCGTAGGATTGATTCTTTCACCGATCGGCGTCACGTGGTCAACCGTAACCACCTTGTTTCCGCTGCACACCCTCAGTGCTCCCTTTGCAGGAGACGCGTCGAAGGCTTCGCCCACCTTCGGACTGCAGCCATCTGCCACCCTTCTGATTCCAGCGACGTAGTCGGGATCCGTTCCGCAGCATCCGCCCAGGATATTCACGCCGGATTCCGCATAGCGCCTGATTTTATCCGTAAACTGTTCCGCATCCATCGGGTAGTCGCCCGTCATCGGGTCAGGAAGACCTGCATTCGGTTTTGCAAAGACAGGAAGTTGTGTGTAGCTGCGAAGTTCCTGAATCATGGGATAGATTTCCTCAGGCCCAAGGGAACAGTTGATCCCCATAGCGTCCACGCCCAGTCCTTCCAGCGTAATGGCCATGGCCTCAAGGCTGGTTCCCGTGAAGGTTCTGCCGCCTTCTTCAAAGCTCATGGAGACCATAACCGGAAGATCCGCGTGCTCCTTTGCCGCAAGAACAGCAGCCTTTACCTCGTACAGGTCCGTCATCGTCTCTATGACTATGAGATCCGCCTTATCCTTGCCTGCGTCTACGATCTCTGCAAAGGCATCGTAGGCTTCCTCAAAGAGCAGCGTTCCCATCGGCTCAAGGAGCCTTCCGAGAGGGCCGATATCGAGGGCGACGTACACGCTTTTGCCCAGTTCCTCTGCGGCGCGCCTTCTCGCCCCGTCTGCCGCTGTCATAACGTTCTTTATGGCATCTTCTATGCCTATTGACATGTGCTCTGCCGCGAACCTGTTAAGGCTGAAGGAGGCTGCATACACGATGTCCGAACCGGCGTCAACGTACTTGTCGTGAACGCCCTTTACAACATCGGGGTTGTTTGCGATAAACTCCGCCGAATCGCCTTCGTATTCAATTCCCGACTTCTGCAGGGTTGTTCCCATGCCTCCGTCCAGAACGTAAACTTTGTTTCTTAAATCTAAACTCATAACTACCTTTTCACTTCACTATATTTAAAAGACTTACAGAAGATCCTTCACCCCATCGTGCACAGCCTTAGCGACTTCCGCGTTGTTCATGGTATAGACGTGTATTCCGTCAACCCCCGAGCGGATAAGGTCTCTCGACTGCTTTATGGCGTAGTCGATACCTGCCTGATACAGCCCTGCAGGGTCGTTTTCGTACTTGTCGAGCATCGCTGCAAAATCTGCCGGGATACTTGCGCTGGACAGTTTAACAGTCCTCTCCACCTGACTTTTCTTGACAATCGGCATGATTCCTGCTGAAATGGGTACGTTGATCCCCATGCTCCTCGCCTTGCCGATAAACGTGTAGAACTTATCGTTATCGAAGAAAAGCTGTGTTATGAGCACCTTTACACCTGCCCCAATCTTGTACTTCAGGTTGTTTATGTCCTCTTCGAGGGATCTGCACTCATAGTGACATTCAGGATAGCATGCTCCCAGAATTTCGATGTTCCCCTGACACTTTCTCTGAAGCTCGATTGCAAGCTCGTTGGCGTGTCTGAAGTCCTCCTTGTTCCTCTGACCTTCTACGATATCGCCCCTCAGCGCCATGATGTTCTCGATGCCTGCGTCCATGAATCTTTCAATCATGATTCTCACGTCCAGCTTCGTCGAGTTGACGCATGTCAGGTGAGGCAGCGGCTCAATGTCGTACTCGTCCTTTATTGCGAAAGCGATGTCGCAGGTCTTGTAACTGTTCAGTCCGCCGCCTGCTCCGTAGGTAACGCTTATAAAGTCAGGCTTACACTCCGTAAGTCCTGCGACCGTTTCCAATATTGTACCCATGGAAGCTTCCTTCTTTGGAGGGAATACCTCAAAGGAGAAGACCGGTTTTTTCTGTTCAAATATTTCTGGTATTTTCATCTACGTATCTCCTATTGATA
>JAFTHD010000087.1 GCA_017457585.1 Bacillota bacterium
AATGAGCGAGATCTCGTTCCACTTTCTCCTGTCGTTGTAAAGTCTGTCCAGGTTCTCCCATGCCTTGTAGTATGCGTCAAAGTCCTTGAGTACGAAGAACTCATCGTTATGCTGGAGCAGGGCGTCGTATATGCCCCAGAAATCGCATCCCGATGAAGCAAAGGTTCCATCGATGAGCTGTTCCATCATCTTCTTGATTCTCGGATCAGCCTGACTCAGGTCGTAAGCCGAATATCCGCCGTTGATGTAGATATCCATAGCCTCATCTGATGAGAGGCCGAAGATTTCCATGTTTTCGTCGCCTACAAGCTGGTTGATCTCCACATTGGCTCCGTCCATGGTTCCCAGAGTAATGGCGCCGTTCATCATGAACTTCATGTTTCCGGTACCGCTGGCTTCCTTTCCTGCCGTGGAAATCTGTTCGCTTATGTCCGCAGCCGGATATATGAGCTGGGCATTTGAAACGCAGAAGTTCTCAATGAACACGACTTTTATCTTCCTGTTCACCTGCGGGTCGTTATTTACAAGGTCAGCCACGCTGTTGATGAACTTGATGACTTCCTTTGCGAAGCCGTACCCTTGAGCCGCCTTTGCTCCAAAGACGAAGGTGTACTTGTTCATAGGAAGATACGGGTTCTCCTTCAGCCTGTTGTAAGTGTGGAGCACCTTAAGTGCGTTCATGAGCTGTCTCTTGTATCCGTGAAGCCGCTTCACCTGAACGTCGAAGATGGAATCAGGGTCGATGTCGATTCCCTGCTTCTCCTTCACGTACTTGGCAAGTCTCACCTTGTTCTCGTACTTTGATGCGGCAAGCCTCTCGAGGAATTCAGGATCGTCCTTGTACTGCTCCACCTGAGAAATCTTATCCATATCCCTCTTCCAGTCATCGCCTATGGTCTCAGTCACCAGCTTTGCAAGGGACGGATTGGCCTGGATCATAAACCTTCTGAAGCTTACACCGTTTGTCTTATTGTTAAATTTCTCAGGCTCAAGTCCGTTGAACTCTCTGAAAATCGTATCCTTGATAATGTCGCTGTGAAGTGCGGATACTCCGTTTACCGAGTGGCTTCCGATTACGGAAAGGTTCGCCATCTTAACCTCGTTATCCCACAGTGCCGACGTTTCTCTCGCAATGTCCTGCCAGTTCGGAAGGTCCTTCGGAAGAGCGTCCTGCCATCTTCTGTTGATCTCCTCGATGATGATGTAGATTCTCGGGAGCAGCTTGGAGAACTCAGGAATAGGCCACTTCTCCAGAGCCTCAGGGAGCACCGTATGATTCGTAAAGGATACGGTGTTCACGGTAATATCCCACGCATCGTCCCACTCAAGGCCTTCTTCGTCTACGAGAACTCTCATCAGTTCAGGTATGCACATGGTAGGATGGGTGTCGTTGGTGTGGATGGACACTCTGTCTGCGAACTTATCCCACTGATCATGTCCGTACTTTTCTTTGTACTCGTTGATGATCATTCCAACGCCGGCTGCACAGAGGAAGTATTCCTGCCTCAGTCTCAGCTTCTTACCCATACCGTTGCTGTCGTCAGGGTAGAGTATACTGGTGATCGCCTCTATCTCGCACTTTTTCTTCATGGACTGGGCGTAGTCGCCCCTGTTAAATGCGTCCATGTCTATCTCATCGTGAAGAGGCTGTGCGTCCCACAGGTAGAGGGTATTGATGTCCTTGCCATCGTATCCCACAACAGGAACTTCGTAAGGCACTGCCTTCACCTGGCTGCAGTCCTTGTGTTCGAAGGTAAGCTTGCCGTCACTGTAATGTCTCTCGATATATCCCCCAAAGTTTACCGTTATGGCTCTTGCAGGGTTTGGCTTTTCCCACGGGTAGCCGTTATCCAGCCATGCATCGGGAAGTTCCACCTGATAACCGTTCTCTATCTTCTGCTTAAAGAGTCCGAAATGGTATCTCAGACCCATACCGTCTCCTCTTACGCCTACCGCTGCCATTGAATCCAGGAAGCAGGCTGCGAGCCTTCCAAGGCCGCCGTTACCGAGACCGGGATCCGGCTCCATCTCACACATCTCTTCAAAGCTTATTCCCAGATCTGCCAGGCCTTCTTCCACCTGATCTCTGATGCCTAAATCTATGAGATAATTCTCCAGCAGTTTGCCGATGAGAAACTCCATGGAGAAATAATAGACCTTCTTGTCTCCCAGAGCACCGGCTTCATTTGACGTCCTGCGAAGGTCCCCTGCCAGATCTCTTATGAGTCCTACGAGCGCCTCGTATTTCTCCGTCTTGCTGCAGGAGGAAACGGACACATCGTACTCGTCCAATATCCTCTGGGAGTAAGCATTCACGAATTCTTCTTTAGTTCTGATCATCTTCTATACACCTTTCTCTTTTTATTATAGTCCCTCCGAGTACGGGCATCTTTATCGATATCGAATAAGGCTGCCCATGCATCGGGATGTTGTCTGATTTAATGAATCTATCATTTGTCCTGCCGTTGCCTCCGAACTCCTTGGCATCGGTGCTGAGAATTTCTCTGTATTCGCCTGCCTCAGGCACTCCGATTCTGAAGTCATCTATGGAGTTTAACCCTAAATTGATTGCCGTGATGAGCATCTCCCTTTCCTGACGGGCCTGCTCCTCCGCACCGTCTTCATCTGCAGCGTTCCCGTCTGCATAGCCTTTCTCGAATCTGATGTAGCTGAGTATGTTCTGCTCTGCGTTATCGGGATCAATCCACCGGAATCCGTCCCAACTGTCATCGCAGGACCAGAGAGCACCGTGCTCCCTGTACAGAGCATTGAGTTTCTTGATGTAGTCCCTGTAGAATGCGTGATTATCATACTGGAGCATGAACCACTCCAGCTCCTCATACTCACGCCACTCTATGAACGGAGCATTCTCGTGGCCCATGAAATTCAGCTTCTTCCCCGGGTGGGTCATCTGAAATAGGGCAAGACATCGTAAACCTGCAAACTGTCTCCAAATATCCCCAGGCATTCTGCCTATGAGGGATTTCTTTCCGTGAACCACCTCATCGTGAGACAGTGGGAGGATGTAGTTTTCGCTGAAAGCATAGGACATGGCGAAGGTCAGCTTGTTGTGAACGCTGCTCCTGTACGGGAAATCCTCCTCCATATAGTCAAGGACATCGTTCATCCATCCCATGTTCCACTTGAAATGGAAGCCAAGTCCCCCAAGTCCCGGAGGCATTGTCACCATCGGGTAGGCGCTGCTTTCCTCTGCTGCCGTAAATGCTCCCGGGAAGTTCGTGCCTATCATGGCGTTAAAATCCCTGATGAACTCCACCGCGTCCAGATCGATATCTCCGCCTTCCCTGTTCAATCTGAAGGTGCTCTTATCCGACTTGCCGAAATTGAGATAGAGCATGCTGGATACTCCGTCCACCCTCAGTCCGTCAGCGTGGTATTTATCCATCCAGAACATGGCATTGGAAAGGAGAAAACTCTTCACTTCGCTCCTCGAAAAATCGAATTTATAGGTTCCCCAGTCCGGGTGTATCTCGCTTTCGTAAAGCATTCCGCCGTTAAAGGAGGCCAGACCGTGTTCATCAGGACAGAAATGACCCGGAACCCAGTCCAGTATCACACCGATTCCCGCTCTGTGAAAACAGTCGATGAGATACATCAGATCGGAAGGAGTTCCAAATCTTGAAGTTGCCGCATAGTATCCTGTAACCTGATACCCCCAGGAAGCGTCCAGGGGATGCTCCATAACGGGTAGGAACTCAACGTGCGTATATCCCATGTCCGCTACATACGGTACGAGTCTGTCAGCAAGCTCCCTGTAGGTATAAAAACCGTCCTCGTCCTCCTCCGTTGCCGGATGCCTCATCCAGGAACCCAGGTGCATCTCATAGATGTTCATTGGACGTGTAAAGACATTCTGCCTGCTTCTTTCTTCCATCCACTCATCATCGCTCCAGGAATAGGAAAGGTCCGTAACGACGGATGCCGTGGCTGGTCTCTTCTCCGAGCCAAAGGCAAACGGATCCGACTTTAAGAGCAGCGCTCCTTTTTCAGTTTCAATCAAATACTTGTACTTCTCCCCTGCTGCCATACCCGGCAGAAATCCCGTAAACACGCCCGACTTTCCGAGTGATTCGAGATAGCAATCGGAATCTTCAAATGGCAGTCCCTTGACTTCGCTTCTGCCCCATTCGTTAAAGTCTCCTACCACCTTCACGCTCTTTGCACCGGGAACCCAAACCGTAAACTGAACACCGCCATCTGAAATCTGGGCTCCAAAAGTCCTGTAGGCATGATGAAGCTTCCCGTTGTTAAACAGGTATAGGAGTTCTTCGCTTAAATTGTTATATACTTCATTCTTTGTATGCATGTTCAGCCTTTCGGTTCTGCAAGTTCACTTGAATTTACATTCTTAACTCCCCACGGACACCCCTTGCGTCCGGGGACCAACTGGTGATGATTATACAAAAAACCCTGCGGCAGGATACAGCCCTCCGCAGGATCCTTTTTATTCTGTTTTATTCTCCTTCTCGCCGGGGTCGCTCTTGAAGGTATTCAGGTTCTCTGCTTCTCTTCTGTGGTCATACTTCTCCTTCGTCTGCATCTCGATGAAACGATCGGAGTCGCGCTTGTTCACAGTGAAAATCACTACACCTATTAATATGACCAGCAATCCCAGCAAAATGAGTAATGGCACTTTTTATACACCTTTAATTAACAGTTATAACTTGTAAGGGTATTATACCAAAAAATTCTGTGAATTTCCACTATTTTGACTGCGCTTCCGTATATTCCTCCAAAGCGGCGTTGATGTCGTCCTCTGCCCACTTCATAGCGTCGAGGGTTTTCTGCTGCAGATCAGCCAGTTCCCACCCAAGTTGCTCTGCGCCGCGCTCGATAACGTCACGTGAGCAGCCTGCTGCAAACTTCTTGTTCTTGTACTTCTTCTTGAGGGACTTAAGTTCCATATCCTTTGTGCTCTGTGAAGGCCTCATCAGCGCACATGCCCAGATAAGCCCGGTCAGCTCGTCAGCAGCAAAGAGAACCTTCTCCATCTGGTGAACAGGTTCAACGTCCACTGTGATCCCATAGCCGTGGCTCACTACGCTGTGGATGATGTCATCACCGACACCTGCTTCTTTCAGGAGCTCCGGCGCCTTGATGCAGTGCTCTTCAGGATAGATTTCAAAATCGATATCGTGAAGCAGTCCTACTATGCCCCAGTATTCCGCATCGTCTGCATATCCCTGGTCTTCTGCAAACCACTTCATAACGGCTTCCACCGTCAGCGCATGCTGGATGTGGAAAGGATCTTTGTTGTACTTTTGGAGAAGCTGAAAAGCTTCCGCTCTTGGAATATATTCTGTAAATTCTGCCATGTTATTCTCCCGTAATTACACGATTCATTTATCCCGTTACTCTATGCTGAGCACTTCGTATCCCTGATCGGCGATCGCCTTCTTGATCTCATCCTCTGCCACCTCTGCATTCAGCGTGATGATGGCCCTGTCCTCCTCATGGCTAACGTCAGCCGCTTCAATCTGTTCGAACTCTTCAAGGGTCTTCTTCACTCTTGCTTCACAGTGCTGGCACATCATACCTTCGATCTTCAGTGTCTTCTTCATTTCGTTTATACTCTCCTTTTTGCTGTTATCTGTTATAAGTTTTTCATTATTTCTAAGCTCTGCCAAATCTGTAATGCCGGGCAGAGCGTTATCGTTTACCACAAGGCTTGCACCTGATTGATCCTCCTGCACCTTATCCATGTCAAAGAAGTTAAGCCTCAGTGCATTGGTTACGACGCAGAAGCTGGAAAGGCTCATGCACGCCGCCGCAATCATCGGGTTCAGGCTGAGACCTGCTACATAGACCAGGGCGCCTGCCGCAAGGGGAATCCCTATGATGTTGTAAATGAATGCCCAGAAAAGGTTCTGGTGTATATTCCTCAGCGTTGCTCTGCTCAGCCTGATGGCCGCTGCAACGTCTGTCAGACTGCTGTTCATCAGGACGATGTCCGCCGCGTCGATTGCAACATCCGTGCCTGCTCCTATGGCGATTCCCACATCAGCCCTCGTAAGCGCGGGAGCATCGTTAATTCCGTCTCCCACCATGATAACTCCGCCCTCTTCACCAAGTTCCTTTATGGTCTCTTCCTTGTCCCCTGGGAGTACGCCTGCAATGATCCTGTCTACACCGGCGCTTTTCCCCACGGCCATAGCGGTCCTTCCGTTATCGCCTGTCAGCATGATGACCTGGGTTCCAAGACCCTTTAGCTGTCTTATGGCCTCTGCACTGTCTTCCTTTATCTGATCTGCAACGGCGATGACCCCAGCCAGCGTCTCGCCTTTTGCGAAGAATATCGGTGTCTTTCCCTCTTCAGCAAGTTTCTCTGACAGTTCTCTCATGTCTGCCGGAACATCGATCTGTGTTTCAAGGAAGGCAAGATTTCCACCGCTCACAGGTTCACCGTCTATGGTCCCCATGAGGCCGTTTCCCGTAAGCACTCCGAAGTCCGCCACCTTCTTCGTCCTGATATGATGCTCATTTGCATATCCCACGATCGCCTTTGCAAGAGGATGCTCGCTCTTTGCTTCAAGGGAGTAGGCAATCTGCAAAAGGTCATAGACCAGCATGTCATCGTATGGGGTAACGTCCGTAACCACCGGTTCTCCCTTCGTAATCGTTCCCGTCTTATCGAGAACCACCGTCTTCGCTTTGCCTGCCTCTTCCAACGACTCTGCAGTCTTAAAGAGGACGCCGCGCTTTGCACCCATGCCGTCTCCTACCATGATGGCAACAGGGGTCGCAAGTCCAAGGGCGCAAGGACAGCTTATGACGAGGACGCTTATGGCATAGTTTATCGCCCTTCCCGGCTCTGCTCCGCAGGCGAGCCAGATGAGAAGAACGATGGCCGCGATTCCGATTACTACAGGCACGAATATCCCCGAAACTTTGTCCGCAATTCTGGCGATCGGAGCCTTCGTTGCAGCCGCGTCGCTTACCATCTTTATGATCTGGGAAAGGGTCGTGTCGGCGCCTACCCTCGTTGCTCTGCAGACCAGATACCCTGAGGTATTCGTCGTCGCAGCAGACACCGTATCTCCCGGCGCCTTGTCAACCGGTATGCTCTCTCCCGTAAGGGCCGCTTCGTTTACCGCGGAGAGCCCCTCTTCCACTACGCCATCGACAGGGATATTCCAGCCAGGCTTCACAGCGAAGAGATCACCGGGACTTACCTGCTCGATGGGTACTTCGACTTCCTGTTCACCCTTCAAAAGTGTTGCCGTCTTTGGCGAAAGGCGCATGAGGCTTTTGAGCGCGTCGGTAGTTCTTCCCTTTGACATGGCCTCCAGCATCTTGCCGACCGTAATCAGGGTCAGTATCATGGCCGCTGACTCAAAGTAGAAGTTCTCCATGTACTTCATGGCGCCCATCATATCCCCTGCGCTCTGGCACATGTACATTCTGACAAGGCCATATACGCTATAACAGAAGGCCGTTCCTGCACCGAGGGCAACCAGCGTATCCATGTTGGCGCTCTTATGAAGAACGCTTCCGAAGCCGCTTATGAAAAATCTGCCGTTAATCACCATGATGATAGCGGTCAGAACAAGCTCTGTTACTCCCATATACATAAGGTTTTCTTCAAAGACCGCAGGAAGGGGCCATCCCAGGAGCATGTTCCCCATGGTCATGTACATGAGCGCAGCCAAAAAAACGATTGATAAAATCAATCTTCTTCTGAGCCTCGGCGTCTCCTTATCCTCAAGAACAGACTCATCCGTCGAGCCTGGCCCGTCGTCCTTTGCAGACGCCTCATATCCTGCCTTTTCAACTGCTTTTATGATGTCCTCATCCTTCGCACTGCCCTCAACTCCCATGGAGTTGGTAAGAAGGCTTACGGCGCACTTCTCTACGCCGGGCACTGCGCTTACCGCCTTCTCAACCCTTGCGCTGCAGGCTGCACAGGACATTCCCAAAACGTTATATTGCTTCATTTTTTAACAAAACCTTAGCCTTTGTTATCATTAAATCCATATAAATTATCCCAACAAAATTCTACCATAATAGTATGATATATGCTACAATACAATTCAAGCAGTTATTCTAATTTTTTCATCACAAGTAAGGAGAGTTGTATATGGAGAAAAAGAAAAAAGAGCGTAAGCTCAGAACGCCGAACTCCTACATTATCATCATGGCGATTATAGCTCTGGTTGCTATACTCTCATGGATATTGCCGGGCGGCGCTTATGATTACGTGGATCCTGATGCTTCCAAGCTTGAACCTATCGCTGGAACGTATCATCAGGTTGACTCGAGCCCTCAGGGACTCTGGGCAATCATCATGGCACCTATCTCAGGCTTCATGGATTCAGTTGACATCATCCTCTATACACTTGTAATCGGAGGATTCATCTCAATCGTTATGCAGTCAGGTGCGCTCGATGCAGCAATCGGATCGATCCTGAAGAAGCTGGCAGGAAGAGAATTCCTCATGATCCCTATTCTGATGGCAGTATTCGCTATCGCAGGTGCAGCTTTCGGTATCGAAGAAGAAACACTTCCGTTCTTCCTGGTTCTGATTCCTGTATTCATAGCTGCAGGCTTTGACTCACTGGTTGGTATCTCGGTAATCAAGGTCGGCGCAGCTCTGGGTGTAATGGCATCACTCGCCAACCCGTTTGCAGTTGCTATCGCAAGTAACTTCGCCGGCATCCCTATGACAGACGGTATCGGCATAAGAATCGTACTGCTCTGTATCTACATTCCTGCAGGTATCATCTACACCATGAGATATGCTAAGAAGGTGCAGAACGACCCTACGAAGTCACTGATTTATGCTCAGGCTGAGCAGAACAGAGAGTTCTTCCTCGGTAACGGATATGACCCTGAAAAGCTTCCTGAGTTCACAACAAAGAGAAAGTTAATCCTCATCGTATTCGGATTGTCATTCATAGTCATGATCTGGGGTGTTCTTTCATGGGAAGACCTTGGAATCACAATCTGGCCTACGATGTACTGGTGGTTCGGTGAACTGTCAGCAGTATTCCTCGTTGCAGCCGTAATCGTCGGCATCATCGAGAAGATGAACGTAGATACTTTCATGGATACATTCATCAAGGGTGCTGCAGACCTGCTTAGCGTAGCAGTTATCATCGGTGTTGCAAGAGGTGTTGCAATCATCATGGCTGACGCTAACATCACTGATACGATCCTGCACTACTGCGAGAACGCTGTAGCAAGCATGGGCGGCGGCGTATTCGCAGCTATCAACTACTTCGTATTCCTGATCCTGTCCTTCTTCATTCCATCAAGTTCAGGACTGGCTACCCTCTCAATGGGTATCATGGCACCGCTGGCAGACTTTGCAGGCGTTGGAAGAGAAATCGTTATCATCGCTTACCAGTCAGCTAACTCAATGATCGCACTGGTTGCACCTACATGCGGACTCCTCATGGGTGTACTGGCAATGACTAAGACTCCATACACTACTTGGATCAAGTTCGTATGGAAGCTGCTGGTATTCGTAGCAGTCGTAACCATCGTAGTTCTTGCAGCCGCAGCGATAATACTGTATTAACCGGAAGGAGCAGTAAATGAAACAGAGAATACTTACAGATATAGAACCTCGTGATGTTCTTGGATATTTTGAAGACCTGACTTTCATTCCGAGAGAATCGGGCAACGAACAGGAAGTGTCGGATTTCCTGGTTGAATTTGCGAAAAAGAACGGTCTCGAAGTTTCCCAGGATGAGTACAACAACGTACTCATCAGAAAAGATGCAAGTGAAGGATACGAGGATCACCCTGGCGTAATCCTCCAAGCTCACATGGATATGGTATGCGAGAAGAACCCTGGCGTAGAGTTCGACTTCGCAAAGGATCCTATCGAGTTCGAAGTTGACGGTGATATCATCATCGCAAGGGACACTTCACTTGGCGCTGACAACGGTGTTGGCGTTGCTATGGCAATGGCAATCCTTGCAAATAAGGACCTTAAGCACCCACCTCTCGAATTCCTCTGCACAACAGACGAAGAGAGCGGAATGCTTGGAATCGAAAACTTCGACTTTGACCAGCTCAAGGGCGACAGACTCATTAACATCGACAGCAGTGACGAGGCAGTTATCGTAGCAGGATGCGCAGGCGGTCCTGACGTAAGAATCGATATTCCTGTAACAAGAGTTGCTGCAGATCCTGATAAGAAATACTACAACGTTAAGATCGAAGGTCTCAGAGGCGGCCACTCAGGAGAGGATATTCACCTGGGAAGAGCAAATGCAAATAAGCTGCTCAGCAGATACCTGAACAAGCTGTCATTGAAGCTGTCATACGATATCGCTGATATCGGCGGCGGACTCAAGAGCAACGCGATTCCGAGAAATGCATTCGCAACCATCGGCGTAGCTGCTGACGATGTTCAGACGCTCCTGGATGAAACTGCTGCATACGGCAAGATCTTGAGCGATGAATACAGAGTGAACGATCCGGATATTCAGGTTGTTATCACTGAGGC
>JAFTHD010000088.1 GCA_017457585.1 Bacillota bacterium
CAACAACAAGACGGCGCTTGCCTCCCAGAAGCATATTGCGGATTCCTTCATAGGTCTGCTAAGGCGCAGCCCCTATGCATCGATAAGTATCAGTCCCATATGCAAAGAAGCGGGCGTTTCCCGGCAGACTTTTTACAGCATATTTGAATCGAAGGAGAACATCATAGTGTATGAACTCACCGGTAAGCACAGTTTCAAGCCCGGTGAAAGCTGCTGTGAGGCGTCCATATCCCTCGAAGATCTTTGCAAAGAGTACAGCGCGTATATCGTAGACAAACGGGAATTTTTGTCTCTGCTCGTGAGAAATGACGTGATCTATCTCATGCATGACTGTCTTTTCAATTCATTTATGACATGCAATCAATTTTCGCCGGAATCGGATTCGGAGTATAGGGCGTTTACAGCAGAGTTTTTCGCAGGGGGGCTTACGGGAATTGCAAAGACTTACGTGCAGCAGGGAAGTGAAATGTCAAAGTCACAGCTTGACGAGATGATATACAGACTTTTCAGCGGGCAAATGCTCTAAATGGTGGGTGATACAGGGTGGAAACCTGAATCTTTTCAAATGATATAGACAAGGGTGCCTTTATACGATCCGTAATCGGGCAGCCTTGTTCTGTTCCTGTCAAAGCGGGAGGTGCGCATTCATGCGCAAGATCAATTATCTATGACTTATCAACCTCTAAGTTATCCAGAGAGAACTCAATCATCTTAATCAAAATCTCATTTCTTGATCTCCCGGTTTCTGCAGATACCGTTTCGAGCCTGTTAATGATTTCATCAGGAACGCGTGCGGATATGACCGAAGATGTACCGTTATATTTGTTTTGTTTGATTACTAACTTATTCATTCTAAATGACCCCCTTATAAATGCTTTGATTACTAATGATATTATAATGTTTATATTACAAAGTATAAACGCTATAAAAGTAGTATATTTGTAAACAATCCGGGCTCGTTTTGCAGGATAGATTGCTCTCTTATATATCCTTGAAGCTTACGGTTCGGGAGTCCATTAAAAATTTGCGTTTATCCTTTCGCTTCAGTATAATAAAGAAAGAATTAATATGCGAGAAATGAGGAGGATCTGGATGAAATTATATGAAAACGGAATATTTCTCATAAACGGGAAAGAAATCATAGAAGATAACGGCGACGCGGCTGCGAAGCTGGCCCAGCGCGGCATTGCAGCGGACAAAAAAGAGGCGGCAAAGGGAACCATGGCATACGGCATAATTTCCGCCCACAATACATCAGGAAACATGGAGAAGCTTCAGATAAAGTTCGACAAGATGACTTCCCACGACATTACCTTCGTAGGAATCATACAGACGGCGAGGGCATCAGGACTTGAGAAGTTCCCGATTCCGTACGTGCTGACAAACTGCCACAACAGCCTTTGCGCTGTAGGCGGAACGATCAATGAAGACGACCACATGTTTGGACTGAGCGGTGCTAAGAAATATGGCGGCGCTTACGTGCCTCCGCATCAGGCCGTCATTCACCAGTATGCGAGAGAGATGCTGGCAGAGAGCGGTGCGATGATTTTGGGCTCTGACTCTCACACGAGATACGGTGCCCTCGGAACCATGGCAATGGGAGAAGGCGGTCCGGAGCTGGTGAAGCAGCTTTTGAGCCAGACGTACGATATCAACATGCCGGGCGTGATCGCAATCCACATGACGGGCGCGCCTGTACCGGGCGTTGGTCCACAGGACGTGGCGCTCGCAATCATCGGAGAGGTTTTCAAAAACGGTTACGTGAACAATAAGGTGATGGAGTTCGTGGGCCCTGGAGTAGCCTCCATGAGCGCCGATTTCAGAATCGGTGTGGACGTCATGACAACGGAAACGACGTGCCTCTCCTCCATTTGGGTGACCGACGAAAAGATTCAGGAGTGGTACGACATCCACGGAAGAAGCAGAGCCTACAAGGAGATCAAGCCAAAAGATGTAGCATATTACGACGGATGCGTAGAGATCGACTTGAGCGAGATCAGGCCGATGATCGCCATGCCGTTCCACCCGAGCAACACGTACACCATAGATGAGCTTAACGCAAATCTCTTGGATATCCTGGATGACGTGGAGAAGAGAGCCCTCGTAAGCCTGGACGGGCAGGTGGACTTCACCATGAAGGACAAGGTGAGAGACGGCAAGCTGTACGTTGAGCAGGGCATCATCGCAGGATGCGCAGGCGGCGGCTTCGAAAATATCTGCGCGGCAGCTGACATTCTGGATGGCAGATATATCGGTGCCGATGAGTTCACGCTCAGCGTTTATCCTGCAAGTACGCCGGTTTACATGGAACTCATGAAAAACGGCGCAGCCATGAAGATCCTCCAGTCAGGCGGTATCATGAAGACGGCCTTCTGCGGACCTTGCTTTGGAGCCGGAGATACACCGGCAAACAACGCATTCAGTATCAGGCACTCCACGAGAAACTTCCCGAACAGAGAAGGCTCAAAGCTGCAGAACGGACAGATTGCGTCCGTAGCGCTTATGGATGCCAGATCCATAGCAGCGACGGCTGCAAACAAGGGATTCCTCACTTCAGCAACTGACCTTGACTGTGAAATCAAGACTCCGAAGTATTTCTTCGACAGCAGCATATACGAGAACAGAGTGTTCGATTCTCACGGCGTAGCCGATCCGTCCGTAGAGATCAAGTTCGGACCGAACATCAAAGACTGGCCGGCTATGAGTCCGCTGCCGGAGAACCTTTTCGTAAAGGTTGTATCAGAAATACATGATCCGGTAACGACGACAGATGAGCTCATTCCATCGGGTGAGACCTCGTCCTACAGGTCAAACCCTCTGGGACTGGCAGAGTTCACCCTTTCCAGAAAGGATCCGGCGTACGTCGGCCGTGCGAAAGAAGTTCAGAAAGCGCAGAAGGCGATAGAGGCAGGAGAGGATGCTGCCGGCGCACTGCCTGAATTCGCACCTGTCCTTGCAAAGGCGCAGGAGACTTTCCCTGAAATAGGCGAGGGAAATATCGGCGTAGGAAGCACGATATTCGCCGTGAAACCGGGCGACGGCTCTGCGAGAGAGCAGGCTGCATCATGTCAGAAGGTACTGGGCGGATGGGCGAATATTGCCAACGAATACGCGACTAAGCGTTACCGCTCCAACCTGATAAACTGGGGCATGATTCCGTTCATCATTCCTGCCGGAGACCTGCCGTTCCAAAACGGAGACTACCTGCTGGTACCGGATGTTCGCAAGGCAATCGAAGATAAGCTGACGGAGATAAAGGCTTACGTTGTCAGCGAAACAGAGTTTAGACCGTTCACGCTGAATCTGGGTGAGCTGACCGATGATGAAAGGGAAATCATCCTCAAAGGATGTCTCATCAACTACAACAGGATTTAATCGAAAGTCTAAGACATGAGGACGAGAGATAACCATGGATTTTGACATAATTAGGAGTAGAATAGAAGAGTTTATAGACAGAACCGTAGATGAATATCAGGGAAGAGATGACGTTACGACGAAGTTCGGCAAGGCGAAGCTTGGCTTTGTAAGCGCATCTGACCAGATGTTCGATGCCTTCTTTGCCCGCGGTGAGAACGATCACCCGAAAAAAATATGGCGCCCCGGCAACACTTTGATCGTGTACTATCTGCCTTTCGCGGATGAAATTCCGCAGGCGGACGAGAAGGGAAATGCAAATCCCGACTGGCTCAAAGCCATCGAAGACTCCAGGTGGCTGTCCATGAAGGTAAACGATGCCATAGTCGATGCCCTCAGGGAGTTCGGTAGGCTCTATTCCAGGCTCAGCACCACTGTGGACTGGGACTACAGCAAACACAGATACGAGTGGTCCCACAAGCTGGCAGGATACCTTGCCGGTCTCGGAACATTCGGCCCGGCAGGATCATTTCAGACAGACACAGGATTTGGAGGCCGCGTGGGAGCCATGATAACAGATGGGTACCTGGCACCGTTCCCGGACATGAGAAAGGGCGACGAGCTGGAGAAGGAGTTTGATGAGATTATGGCAGCCTGCCGCTACAAAGGTGCAGGAGGAGCAGCGTGCTCCGATGAGATGATTGCTGCATGTCCAGGTGGCGCAATTTCAGAAGACGGAATAGACCGGGGCAAATGTCAGGATTATTGCGATACCCTTCGCAAAGGAGACCCGTGCCCTGACGTTTGCGGAAGGTGTTTCGGATTCAAATAGTTACCGATATTCGTTAGAGTAAACCATATACGAGAAGGAGTAAAAGATGAACCTACTTAACATTGTAACAAGTGCACTTACCTCAGGTCCTGCACTGGAAGCCCTCGCTGCTAAGACCGGACTTTCCAAGAAGCAGCTGGCAGCGATTATCGCAGTTGCAGTGCCTATCCTCATGAAGAAGCTGACAAGCAACGCTTCGTCGAATACAGGAGCAGCTTCACTTCTTGGCGCTCTTGGCGATCACAAGACTTCAAAGCCAATCGAAAAGCAGCTTGGAGAAGCCGATGAAGCGGATGGCGCAAAGATCGTTGGACACATCCTGGGGGATGACAAGGCGAGTGCAGTTCAGCAGGTAGCACAGCAGGCAGGAGCAAGCGAAGCAGAGGTTTCACAGGTTCTTGGCAACATATCACCGTCAATTCTCAGCAGCCTTCAGGCGGCAACGACTACAGCTTCCAATCAGAAGCAGTCAGGCATCGACCTTAGCGACGGTATCGATCTGAACGACGTAATGGGTCTTATGGGAATCGCATCAGGTCAGAGTGCAGGCGGAGCTGGCGGTATCGGAGATCTTCTCGGATCCATTCTTGGCGGAGCACAGCAGAAGCCGAGCAAGAAGGAAGATGGAACAGACCTTATCAATTCACTTCTGGGACTCATGCAGTAGCTTTATTGCAAGCGGCATTATCGCAGCGGCGTGAATTGAGGCGGCGGATAAAAATTAAAAATCAAGAAA
>JAFTHD010000089.1 GCA_017457585.1 Bacillota bacterium
AGAGCAGCAACGATATCATCAATCAGGCAAAGACCGAAGTTGAGAATATACTCAATGAAGGTAAAGAACAGATTGCGAAACAGGAAGAGGAACTGAAGCTGCTCTATGCCGGCGTTGAAACTGAGAAGAATGCAATTAACGAAGAACTGAACGCTTCGAGAAAAGCTGTAGAGGCTGAGAAGATGGCGCTTCAGGCAGAAGTTGAGGCGGAGAGAGAGAAGTGCGGAGCACTTAAGAACAAGTATACCCAGCAGATGAACGCTATGGAAGAAGAGTTCATGGATATCAAGACGAATATCCTGAGAACTGCAGGTAAGATCGACAGCCTTAAGAGCAAACTGGATGACGAGAATGCATACAGCTGGGATATTTCAGAGGAGCAGGATGAAATAGCATTCCCTGAGCCGGAAGACGGAATAGAAGATATTATCCCTGTTGAGAAACTCTTCTCAGAGGAAGAAATTTCAGATGCAGAAACAGACATCAACATCGAACCGGAGACCCCTGAGGTACCGGAGATCGAAGTCGAAGATATCCCTACTGTTGACGAAATCATTCAGGCAGAAGCGGAAAGCCAGGCACCTGAAGCGGAGCCGGAAGAGCTTGAGGAAGCAGAAGAGGCACCTGAAGCGGAGCCTGAGGAAGAAGTTGAAGCTGCTGAAGAGACTGAGACGGCAGAAGCGGATGCAACGCCAACAGAAATTAAGGTTGAGGATCTCCTGGCAGGCTTGGGTGAAGAGGCCGATGCAGCAGCAAAGGCTCTCGAGGAGGCTGAGGCACAGGCTGCAGCAGATGTTGCAGAAGATATTCCGCAGGTTCCTGAAGCTGCACAGGAAGTTGCTTCTGAAGTGCAGACCGACCTGGGAGACGTCGCTGCAGAAGCAGAAGAGGCAGTTGAGGAACTTGACCTGGAGAAGATCAATTTTGATGATATTGATTTTTCAAGCCTGGACGATGAAGTGGCTGACGCAGCAAGTGCAGCTGAGGAAATTTCATTCGAAGGCCTCGAAAATCTTTTCAAAGAAGATTAGATTTCACGGCACATACGGCAAGTTGAGAGAGCAGGGGAGACTTTGCTCTCTTATTGATTATTGAGGAATTTCAAGGCGAACACATGGAGGAGAATATGGTTTACGTATACTTAGCAACGGGATTCGAAGAAATTGAAGCGCTTACCGCGGTTGACATTTTGAGAAGAGCAGGGATCGATGTCCAGACGGTGTCCATAGAAGAGGGGCTTACCGTAAAAGGTGCCCACGGGATCGGCGTTAACGCGGACATAACTTTCGAGCAGGCAGACCACGACGGGTGTGAGATGATCGTGCTCCCTGGAGGACTTCCGGGGGCAACCAACTTAGAGGCTCACGATGGTTTAATGAAAAAGGTGGAGGAATTTGCAGCCTCCGGCAGGAATGTTGCGGCTATCTGCGCATCTCCGGGAGTGGTTCTCGCGCCGCACGGTATTTTGGAGGGCAAAAGAGCCACGGTTTACCCGGGAATGGAGGGTGAGCTGACAAAGGGCGGTGCTGCTCCGCAGCCTGACGGTGCCGTGACGGACGGCAATATTATTACAGGCAAAGGTCCCGGGTTTGCGCCGCAGTTTGCCCTTGCAATCGTTGCAAAGCTGGCAGGAGATGAGGCGGCAGACAAGGTCGCAAAGGGATTCCTCGTATCAAGGTAAGAAAGCAGAGACAGCATGTGGAAGATCGACTATCACATACACACGAAATATTCAGATGGAGCATCAGAGCCGGGTGAGATCCTCAAGATTGCTGCGGCAAATGAAATGGAAGCCGTTGCAATCACCGATCACGATGGTATAGACGGACTGGATGAGGCTCTGAGAGAAGGCAGAGCACTTGGCATAAGAGTACTCCCGGGAATCGAGTTTGCCACGGTAGCAGACGACGGTACCGGCCTCCATATCTTAGGCTACGGATTCGACCACAAAAATGGTGAGCTGAATGACCTGCTTGTTTACATTAGAGAAGAACGGGACAAGAGGAATGAAAGACTCGTCAAAGCGCTCATGGACAGAGGCATAGCTATTTCCCTTGAGGAACTGATGACGGGAAGGACCAACTTCATCGGTAAGCCTGTAATCGCCAGGGCGCTTGCGGCCAAAGGCTACGTGGAGAATTGGGAGGATGCCTTTCGGGATGAGAACACCCTTGCCAATCCTGAGATAAAGGCCATACGAAAGCTGAAGGTGGATTCGGAAGTCGCAGTAAAGGCGATCATCGGAGCCGGAGGCGTCCCTGTTCTCGCTCATCCGATTCAGGCAAAGAAGCGGGAGGAGCCGGACGACGACAGGTTTTACGAGAAGATGGACGGACTTATCGGAAGGCTCAGAGAGGCAGGCCTTGCAGGACTTGAGTGTTACCATCCGGATCAGGACGAGAAGCAGACCTTGAAGTTCATCGACATCGCACAAAATCACAAACTGAAGATATCCAGAGGAACGGATTTTCACGGGGAGGACTACCGCTGTCCGAAGCGGACTTCGGACTACATAGAATCAGGAAACGCAAGCGGATACGGCGTTTATCCGGAAGACTTTATAAACGTGCTTCTGTAGCCCCTTTGCGTTGAAGTAAACATCAATTTATGATAAACTTAAACCCGTGAAAAAACTAATTTTGGAGGAATTATGAGAATATATAATACGCTCACAAGGAGAAAAGAAGAATTCGTACCGATCGAAGAAGGCAAGGTCAAGATGTACGTTTGCGGACCTACCGTGTACAACTACTTCCACATCGGAAATGCAAGGCCTTTCGTCGTATTCGATACCATGAGAAAGTACCTGGAGTACAGGGGCTATAAGGTAAAGTTCGTGCAGAACTTTACGGACGTGGACGATAAGATCATAAACCGTGCAAAGGAAGAGGGTGTCAGCGCAGGAGAGGTAAGCGAAAAGTACATCGCAGAGTACTTCAAAGACGCGCAGGCGCTCAACGTGAAGAAGGCCAACGTTCACCCGAAGGTAACGGAGACCATGGACGATATCATCAAATTCGTGCAGGATCTCATCGACCTGGGATACGCCTACGAGGTGGACGGTGACGTTTACTACAGGACGAGAAAGTTTGAAGGATACGGAAAGCTGAGCGGCAAGAACATCGACGACCTTATCGCCGGTGCGAGAATCGCAGTGGGCGAAAAGAAGGAAGATCCCCTTGACTTCGCACTCTGGAAGGCGAGAAAGGAAGACAGCGAAATCGCATGGGAAAGCCCTTGGGGAATGGGAAGACCGGGCTGGCACATCGAGTGCTCCACCATGTCGAGAAAGTATCTGGGCGACACAATCGATATTCACGCAGGCGGAGAGGACCTTCAGTTCCCGCACCACGAGAATGAGATTGCCCAGTCTGAGGCACATAACGGCAAGACCTTTTCAAACTACTGGATGCACAACGGATATATCAACATTGACGGCGTAAAGATGTCAAAGTCCCTGGGTAACTTCAAAACAGTCAGAGACCTTCTGGAGACCTACGATGGAGAAGTCTTAAGATTCCTCATACTCAGCGGGCACTACAGAGGTCCGATTGACTTTAACCCGGATATTCTCACACAGTCCCAGAACGGACTGAAGCGAATGAGAAATGCCAAGAACAACCTGAAGCATCTGATTGCATCGGGCGAAGGACAGATGACGGAGGCGGAGAAGGAAGCCCTTGCAGGATACGAGCAGTACAGGGAGAAGTTCATCAAGGCCATGGACGATGACCTTAACACGGCGGATGCCATCGCTGCAGTATTCGAGCTCATCACAGCGATCAACACCGCTGTCAAGGATGGCGCATCCAAGGAATTCGCACAGAAATCTCTCGACTTCCTCATGGAACTTGCAACGGTTCTGGGACTTCTGCAGCAGGAAGTAACGGAGAAGGTGGAGATAGACCCTGAGCTTCAGGCGCTCATCGATGAGAGGCAGGCTGCAAGGAAGGCGAAGAACTTTGCGAGAGTCGATGAGATAAGAGATCAGCTTAAGGCGCAGGGCATCACCCTGAAGGATACTCCGCAGGGAGTTCAGGTTGTCAGAGATTAGAATGAGTTCCGAAAAGTTATCAAAGAATCCGGCTTCCATAGGCACCAGCGCCCTTGCATACATGGGTGATGCGGTCTACGAGCAGTACATCAGAGAACATCTCATAGGCCGGGGTGCGGAAGACGTGCATAAGCTTCACATGGAAGCAACCCATTACGTGAAGGCAGCCTCTCAGGCAAAGGTGATCAAGACCATTTTTGACGACCTTTCCCAGGAGGATCAGACTCTTGTGAAGCGGGCGAGAAACAAGAAACCTGTCACGAAGGCAAAAAACGCGGACCCTTTGGACTACCGGTGGGCAACTGCATTTGAAGCCCTCGTAGGGTACAGGTATCTGGCAGGTCAAAAGGAAGAACTGGACAGTTTAATCGAGAGGGCAATCGATATTTTGGAGCAGAGCGAGGTCGCAAGGTGAAGAGAGTCAATAAACGAGGTAAGGTTACGAATAAATCCACCGAGTGGATCTCAGGGTACGTCAGTGCCAACAAGTACACCTCCGAGGAAAACGAAAGGCGAAGGAAGGAACAGGGAATCAAGGAGGAGAAAGGCCTCAGAAACCTCAAGCCCAACGAAAAGGTATACGTCGCCATCATCGTTCTCGGAGTAATCGGCATTATCATAAAGTACGGCGTACTCAGAATGTTTTAGCGGATTAGCAGCAGAGGAAGGAATAGGAATGAGCAAAGCAGACCAGCTATTCGTAAATATGTGTTCCGACATCATAGAAAACGGTTTTTCAAGCGAAGGACAGGTTGTGAGGGCCAAGTGGGAGGACGGAACACCGGCTCACACCATAAAGAAGTTCGGCGTTGTAAACAGGTACGACCTTTCGGAGGAGTTTCCGGCGCTCACTTTGAGACCGACGGCGATCAAGTCCTGCGTTGACGAAATCCTTTGGATATGGCAGAAGAAGTCAAACGACATCAAAGACCTGTCCACCCGCATCTGGGATTCGTGGTCAGGCGAAGACGGGACCATCGGCAAAGCCTACGGGTATCAGATGGGCGTCAAGTACAAGTTCCCTCACGGCGAGATGGACCAGGTGGACAACGTGCTCTGGCAGCTTAAGAACACGCCGTATTCCAGAAGGATCATGACGAACATGTACAACTTCTCCGATCTTACGGAGATGGGCCTTGAGCCGTGCGCATACAGCATGACGTTTAACGTGACGGGCAACAAGCTGAACGCCATTTTGAATCAGAGATCGCAGGATATACTGACGGCCAATAACTGGAACGTTGTTCAGTACGCTGTGCTCACCCACATGTTTGCGCAGGTATCCGGACTTCAGGTGGGAGAACTGGTGCATGTGATTTCCGACGCGCACATTTACGACAGACACGTGGACATCGTAAAGGAACTCATCACGAGACCGCAGTATCCTGCACCGAAATTCAGCCTCAATCCTGAGATAACAAACTTCTACGACTTTACACTTGAAGACATCAGGATCGACGACTATCAGAAGAATCCTCAGGTTAAGAACATACCTGTGGCAGTTTAGACGGAGGACAGCGCATATGAATGCCATCGTTGTGGTTGACAGGAACTGGGCTATAGGAAAAGACGGAAATCTCCTGGTGCATTTGCCGGGAGATTTGAAAT
>JAFTHD010000090.1 GCA_017457585.1 Bacillota bacterium
AATGTCGATACTATTGTTACGGATAACGGGCTTTGCGGCCTCCTTGCATATGGACTTGAAGATGCCATCCACAACATCGTAGTAGACGTTTTTATTCTCATCCACGAAAGGCTTCAGGCCCTCGACGAAATCCTCGTAGTCCATAGACTGGTGGAACGTGGTGAACACCACCCGTTTCTCACTCACAAGGCGGCTGTAGGCCTCCATCACCTGGTGGCGGTCGGAAAGGTCTACGGGTTCCTCGCAGAGGCGTGCCACAATCTCCGGAATGGCATATGTCTTGCCGGTTCCGGGAGCTCCCTGAAGGATGATACATTTCTTGTCTTTGAGCGCAGATGTTATCTCATCGTAATAAGTCGGCTCCATATCGTCGTCAATGTTAATGTCTTTACCAAATGCGTATGCTGCTGCAGAGAACTCCAAAAAGTCCTTCTCCTTGATCTCACCTGATTCCATCTTCTCCTTCACATGGTCCATCAGGCCCCTGTAGAAGATGAAATTGATCTTGTCCTTGCCAGGAATAGGAGGGAAACCGTAGTTCTTCAGGTAGGCCTCGTTCGTCGAATCGAAGGACAGGAAATCCTTCGGAGCGATCCAGAAGAGCCCCATGGACACATTGCGGTTAGCACCTTTGACCTTCATGACTTCATCGAAGGATACAGAGATGTCTTTGCCTGTGATTGCGGCATCGAAAAGGTCCCAGAAAGGTTCTGTATGTTCGGCTTTGTTTTTACCGAAGATGAACATGACACGTTGCGGGTGTAAAGAAGGGAAACCAGTATAGTCCGTAGGGATATCAGCCTTGATTCCAAACTTATCCTTGAAATAGCTTGCGAACTGTGTCCTGCGTTCAATCTTCCCAACGGCAAGAGTCCCTAAGACAGTAAAAGGAGTGATATCCGTGATGTTTTCTCCCTCCTCCTGATAGGCGTGAGTCAATTCGTCGCCGATACCATAGAAAATGGAGAGCAACTCGTCGCGTTTATCTCTATAAGAAAGCAGCTTTTCGGCAAACTCCTTGACAAACGGAACCCAAGTGAATCGTGTGTCTGGAGCGAGCTGCTTGTTCATATAGTCCTGCATGAACCATACTATCGTCTGAACGTTGAGCAGGGGACTTTGGACGTACCCTTCGGTCTCTTTCTCGAAGAAAGAAACCAGTTCCGGATGATTCTCAAAATGCATCAGGAGTTCACCGAGTAACTCATAAAAGTGGAAGAGCTTCTTCCTGGGTGCCATTGCCTGGATCCGGAGATAGCCGCAAAGGGAAGTATAAGCGTCATTCTTGTAGAAAGTATACCGCTCAGGATCTGCGCAGGCAAGGAAGGATCCGGCCATCCGCTCATCGGATATCTGATACTTCCACCTGTCACCGGTAAGCTCGTCTGTTGCTTGTTTGAAGGTATTATACCTTCCCTGAAGTCCAGCCAAATCACCCTTCAGAAGAGCAAAGCAATGAGCAATATCTTCGGGCTCAGATTGCAAAAGCTTCTTGATGGCAGCGCCATCGAACTGATTGTCAATAAGGTTCGTTCCGATAAGACGTTGCAGAATATGAGCATCATCCTTGCCCTGACAGTCAGACACGATTGCCCATTTATAAATCTCGTCGATACCAGGTTCCTTGCCAAGTCCGACT
>JAFTHD010000091.1 GCA_017457585.1 Bacillota bacterium
ATTGCAGAAGATCCCCTTGCCGGCATGAAGATCGTCGTCGCAGGAAACGGTGCAGGTGCTTTAGTCCCAGCTTGCCTTCCAAAAACTCCGTGAGCTGCCTGCTGGTGATGCTGTCCGTTACCACCGTTGACCCCGGGTAGTCGTCTGCAATGAGGGCTGCCGCCATGGCGACGATGCCATTTCTTGCAACTTCCCTGCCGTTACCGTCTACGGCCGCCGACCGGTCAACGTCTGTATCGAATATGAGTCCGAAATCAGCCCCAGACTCCTTCACCCTGTTTGAGATGGACGCCATCGCCTCTTTGTTCTCCGGGTTCGGCGCGTGGTTCGGGAAGGTGCCGTCCGGCTCCAGGAACTGGCTGCAACTGACGTCCGCTCCGAGAGGCTCCAGCACATCTTTTGCATAAAATCCGCCGGCTCCGTTTCCTGCATCGACTACTATTTTCATTCCTGCCAACGGGTTCTCCGCAATGCCCGTCCCATCGATTATGATCTGACGAAGATGAGCGCTGTAAAGGGTCATGATGTCCAGCGTCTCAATCTCCGGGGCATCGTCCTCCGGTAATTCTCCTGCTTCGTCCATCTGCGCCGCAAGGCCGAGAATGTAGGTGATATCGCTCTTGTTCAGGCCTCCGTCCTCTGTGAAAAATTTGAATCCATTTCTGTTGAATGGAAGGTGACTGGCCGTAATCATGATGGCTCCGTCGCACTCCGTCTCCACAAAAATGGTGGACATGAACATTGCAGGCGTTGATGCAAGACCGCAGTCGTACACCTTAATTCCCTCTGCGGTAAGACCGCAGGCAATGCCTTTGAGAAGATCCGGACCTGTTATTCTGGGATCTCTTCCTATGGCTACCGACAGTTCCTTTCCCTCGCCCGGCTCTGCTCCGGCGAGCCACTGGGCGTATGCTCTTCCGATGTACATGGCTTCCTTCAGTGAAAGGTTCACGTTTTCACCGGGAACGCCGTCCTTTGCGATTCCTCTTATATCGCTGCCATTCTGCAGCTTTTTGTAATCAATCATTTTAACACACCTCTCATGCTGGTTCTTCTCTCATCCCTCTTTTATTATAACCTGCCGAGGCGAAGTTGTCGAACTTATCGCGAAACTTCCGTCGGTCATGTGCAAATTATATCCTGGCTCAAAAAATCGGCGGGCAAATCTTGTGCCTGCCGCTTTCACGCTGGAATCATTTCGTTTTTATCGCCTTCGTTTTGCTCCATGCGGAGTAGTACTTCTTGCCGCTCACCGTCTTATAGGTTCTAATCTGAACGAAATATTTTTGTTCTTCTTAAGTTTCTTCACGCTCTTTGAAAGGGTGCTTGTCTTAGTAATGTTCACCGACTTTGGTGATGCCATCGATGACTTGAGGCTGTATCTTATCTGATATCCTGTTGTCTGTGCAGCCTGCTTCTTCCACTTAACGGTGAAAGCCTTCTTAGCTCCCGTCGCCTTTGCAATCGTTGTCCCCTTCGGGTTTATTACAAATGTTTTGCTCAAAGAACCTGTATAATTGCCCTTGCCTTTGATTGTAACGGTGGCCTTGCCCACATTTTTGTTATTCTTGTAAGTCACAGAATAGTCAGATGCAGAAAGTGCTTTGCCGTCAATCGTGACTTTTATGCTCTGCTTCAGGGCACTGCCTGTGTAAACTTTGTCTTTGATTCCGGTCACTTTCGCAGTCTTTATGTCCGTTGCCTTTGCGGCATTTTCAGATTCTTCCTGCGCTTTCTTGAGAGCGGTTACCTCTGCCTTCGCGGTCTTTTGCTCCTTCTTAGCACTGTCCAAGGTAGTCTTGGCATCTTCTACAGCTGCTTTTGCCTCCTTGCTGTAGTCTGCCAGTTCGCGCTTAAATTGTGCCGGTGCAACACTTTCACCGTAAATCCCCGAATAATTATATCCGAACCATTGCTGGTCGCATTTGACGTTTGCCGTTGTTCTCGCAAATCCTGTTATGTTATAGTCCGCATCTACTATATTGAGGTAGTGCCCGATTTCATAGTACTCTTTTGTATATTTCTGAGAAATCTCGTATCCGTCCATTGTGTCAAGCCCGGGATAATTGCCGGATGAAACATACTTATCATATGTTTCCTTTTCTTTTGTGTACCAACCATCAAATGGATCCGCATATCCCCAGGCCAGATTCTCGCCGCCATTAAGACCATATCCAAGCACAGAATCAAACGCACC
>JAFTHD010000092.1 GCA_017457585.1 Bacillota bacterium
ATCCGATTATACACCTGATAGGCCTCATATTCAAGGTGCTATTGTGCAGCCTCTTTTCTCTGCTCCTGTTTCTTCTCCAGATTCTTGTGTGCGGTAGCCATCATCAGCTTGATTCTGTTGAGCTGATTTACATCCGAAGCACCCGGGTCGTAGTCGATCGGAACGATGTTTGCAAGAGGATTTCTCTTTCTCATCGGCTTCATCATGCCCTTGCCCGTAACGTGGTTCGGCAGACATGCAAATGGCTGCATGCAGATAATGTTCTCAACGCCATCATCGATCAGGTCCACCATCTCGCCTGTGAGCAGCCAGCCTTCACCGCACTGGTTGCCGATGGAGATGACTTCACTTGCCTTTGCTGCAATATCCTCTATCCTCATCGGTTCGTGGAATCTGCTTGAGCTTCTAAGCGCCTTTCTCAAAGGCTTTCTGATGGCCTCGATTACCCCGATGGCCGCCTTATTACCGACCATCAGTTTATAGGAACCGGACAGGTACTTGTGGTTGAACTCCTTGCTGTACATGCCGTAGAGCAGGAAGTCGGTAAGGTCGAGAACGACAGCCTCGCCGCCCTCGCTCTCTATGATTCCTACAACATCGTTGTTTGCATTAGGGTGATACTTGACGAGAATCTCTCCAACAACGCCTACTCTCGGCTTCTCAAGGCCCTCAATGAGAGGCAGGTTGTCGAAGTCTCTGACGATTCCTGCAAGATCCTTCTTGTACTTGCCGTAGTCGTTTTTCTTCAACGTCTCATAAGCCACAGCCACCCACTTTTCGTAGAGGGCGTTGGCAGATCCCGGTACCTTCTCGTACGGTCTCGTCCTGTAAAGGACTCTCATGAACAGATCGCCGTACATGACAGCCATAAGTCCGCGCTTTACAAGGCTCGGGGTGAAGGAGAATCCCGGGTTTGATTCCAGTCCTGCCATGTTTACAGAAATGACAGGAATCTGCGGATGACCCATGTCCTTAAAGGCTTTGCGCAGAAGTGACACGTAGTTGCTCGCTCTGCACTGGCCTCCCGTCTGGCTCATGATGACGGCCACCTTATCCAGGTCAAGTTCTCCCGACTCTTCCCCCTTCTTCAGGTAGGAAATAACCTGCCCCAGGGAAACGATCGTCGGATAACATGCATCGTTGTTGATGTATCTCAGGCCTTCGTCCACCGCATTTTTGTTTACGGTAGGCAGTCTCTTCGCCTTATATCCTTCGCAGGAGAAAGCCGTCTCAAGGAACTGGAAGTGTATCGGCGACATCTCAGGGATGAGCACCGTGTAGTCCTTCTTCATCTCCTTCGTAAAGATCGGACGTTCGTACGGTTTATCGTCGAATACAGGCTTGACGCCGTTCTTCTCTCGCTCTTCCATTGCAGCCTTCAGGGATCTGATCCTGATTCTGGCTGCTCCCATGTTCGTCCCTTCGTCGATCTTGAGAAGGGTGTAGAGCTGATTGTCTCTTCTCGTAATCTCCTCTACCTGATCCGTTGTCACCGCGTCAACGCCGCATCCGAAGGAATTGAGCTGAATGATCTCAACATCATCCCTTGAGCCTGCAAAGGCTGCAGCCTTGTAGAGTCTCGAGTGGTATACCCACTGATCCAGCACCCTGATAGGTCTCGCCAGATTGGCCAGATGATATACGGAATCCTCGGTGAGTACCACCATATCGAAGGATGTAACAATCTTATCGATTCCGTGATTGATTTCAGGATCCAGATGATATGGACGTCCGGCCAGAATCACACATTTCTTTCCGTTCTTCACGGCCCACTCCAGGTACATCTCGCCGTGTCTCTTGATGTCAGCCTTAAACTCCCTGTCCTCTGCCCTGGCGATTTCAACGGCTTCTTCCACTTCCTTCTTGGATATGCCCTTGTCCTTTAAGAGCCTGTGAAGCTCTCGAGTCAGGAACTTATCGTTATCGTAAGGCAGGAACGGATGGATGAACGTAGTTCCATGCTCCTCGAAGATATCGTCCATGTTTCCTGCGATTACTTCAGGGTAGGTCGCAACGATAGGACAGTTGTAGTGGTTTGGCGCTTCCTCATCCTCTATCCTCTCGTAGTTGATGCTCGGATAGAAAATCTTCTCAACCCCATGCTCCACCAGCCACTTGATGTGTCCGTGAACCATCTTGGCAGGATAGCAGGCCGTATCGGAAGATATGGTCTCCATGCCCCCCTCATAGAGGGACTTGCTGGATACAGGCGATAGGATGACCCTGTATCCCAGGTGGGACCAGAAGGTGTGCCAGAACGGGTAGTTCTCGTACATGTTCAGGACTCTCGGGATTCCCAGTTCTCCCCTCGGCGCCATGTCCTCAGGAAGCGGTTCGTAGTCGAAGAGTCTCTTCAGTTTATATGCGTAAAGGTTCGGGATCTGATCATCTTCGCTTATGACCTTACCCTCGCCACGTTCGCATCGGTTTCCCGTAAAGAATCTGGAGCCGTCGTTGAAGCGATTTACCGTCATCATGCAGTTGTTCTCGCACTTGTTGCAGCGCACGTGACTCGTCTTTACCTCAAAGGCGTCCATCTCTTCCGGCTTGATGATACCAGAAAGTTCACCCGGTACGTGCTCCGCCTTGGCGATCAGTGCAGCGCCGTATGCTCCCATAAGACCTGCGATATCCGGCCTTACGATCTCCTTACCCATGATGTTCTCGATGGATCGCAAAACGGCGTCGTTTAAGAAGGTTCCGCCCTGAACCACGATCTTCTCGCCGGCCTCGTCAGGATTTCTCAGCTTGATGACCTTGTAAAGGGCATTTCTGATTACCGAGTAACTGAGTCCTGCGCTGATATCACCGATGGTTGCCCCTTCCTTCTGAGCCTGCTTCACCTTGGAGTTCATGAAAACGGTGCACCTTGTACCCAGGTCTACCGGTGACTCTGCGAAGAGGGCTTCCTTTGCAAAGTCCTTCACGTTCAGGTTTACAGACTTGGCATAGGTCTCTATGAAGGATCCGCAGCCTGAAGAACACGCCTCGTTGAGCATGATGTTGTAGATGGCTCCATCTCTGATCTTCATACACTTCATGTCCTGACCGCCGATGTCCAGGATGAAGTCAACGCCCGGCAGGAACTCTTCCGCGGCCTTGTAGTGGGCCATGGTTTCAATCTCGCCCGTGTCCGCTTTGTAGGCGGCCTTTATGAGCGCTTCGCCGTAACCTGTTGTGCACGTCCTTGCGATATGTGCTCCCTCAGGAAGAAGGGAATACAGCTCTCTCAGCATTGCCATGGTCGCTTCGAGAGGCTTACCCTCGTTATTTTTGTAATAGGAATAGAGCAGCCTCTTCTCCTCGTCTATGAGGGCTGCCTTCGTCGTCGTCGATCCTGCGTCAATACCCAGGTATACGTTACCCTTTGCCTCCTTGATGTCCGCCCTTGCGATCTTGTGCTCGTAATGTCTCTCGCTGAACTCGTCGTAGTCAGCCTGATCGCGGAAAAGCGGATCGACGTGCTTCGTATCGCTGAGCACGGACGGATCTGCGTTCTCAACCCTCTCCATCAGCTGTCCAAAGTTGATCACGTCGTACTTTTCAGCTCTCATGGCTGCACCGATGGCGACGAAATACTTTGAATCCTCAGGGAAAATGATCTCATCCTCTGTGAGATTCAGGGTCTCTATAAATCTCTTCCTCAGTTCAGGAAGGAATGAAAGCGGGCCGCCCAGGAAGGCTACCTTGCCCCTTATTGGATGGCCGCATGCAAGTCCGCTGATGGTCTGGTTCACGACAGCCTGGAAAATGGACGCTGCCAGATCCTCTATGGCTGCACCCTCGTTAATCAGCGGCTGAATATCCGTCTTGGCGAATACACCGCACCTTGCAGCGATAGGATAGATCATGGTGTGTCTTGAAGCGGCATCGTTTAGCCCCATTGCATCCGTATTCAGAAGAACAGCCATCTGGTCTATGAACGCGCCTGTGCCGCCTGCGCACGTACCGTTCATCCTTTGCTCCACCGTCGTGCCGTAGAAGGTGATCTTTGCATCCTCGCCGCCCAGCTCTATGGCTACATCCGTCTCCGGTATGAGTTGCTCCACTGCCGTGCTGCAGGTAACGACTTCCTGTTCAAAGGGGATGCCCATTACATTAGCAAAGGAGAGTCCTCCGGAACCCGTAATGACCATTCTCAGATCTGCGTCACCGATTTCCTCGTGGAGCTGTCTCAAGAGGCTTACCACCGTCTCAAAGACATTTGACATGTGGCGCTCATATCTGCTATATATTATCTTGTTATCCTCATCCAGCAGGATGAGCTTGACCGTTGTCGATCCGACATCTATTCCGAGATTCATATTTCACCTCGACATCATTAGTCTAAAAGGTCTAATTGATTTTTCTACATATATATAATATATATGAAACTTATAATAGAGAGTATTATATGCCATGACTATGAAAAGTGCAATAAAAAAAACAACATTTCAAGCGATATATCGATTATTGGACAAAGTTTCTCCAATTGACGGGGATTGCGGCCTTTTATGCGGCGCAGCCTGCTGCGTCTGCGATAACGGAGAAGGCGCTGATGCCATCGTGGAAGGTGCGAGAGATGACGCTGATTTTGAGATGGGTATCTATCTTCTTCCAGGCGAGGAGCAGATGTTTTCCGGTGACGAGAACTGGCTCAAGTTCGGTCACCTTCAGGCGGAGGATTTTGAGTTCCCCGATTCATGGTCCGGTCCCGTTTATTTCTTGGAGTGCCTGGCAGCTCCATGCTGTCCCAGGGAAAAAAGACCACTGCAGTGCAGATTTTATCCTTTGGCGCCTCATCTCGATTCTGACGGTTTTCTCTACCTCATCTATCACGACTTCGATTTGCCCTATAAATGCCCTCTAATCGAAGAAGAGAGGCCTCTGAACGCGGATTTTGTCAAGGCCACCTATACAGTCTGGAAGCGGCTTATCACAGATCCTCTCATCTACGATATGGTCGAAATGGATTCTGAGTATCGCGAACTGGAGGGCTTTCCTATTCGCATCGTATATCCCCTTTATTGAAAAAATGCCCGTCGCTTTTGACAGGCATTTTCTTTATCTACAAGTTGATTGTTTATCAGATTTTAGTGGTGAAAGAGTCTCAGCACGCCTGCAGAATCGAGCAGCAGGATGAACAGGAGCACAGGCGCGATGTACTTGATCATAACGTTGTACATGCCCGTAAATCTAAAGTTTTCACCGTTCTTCGTGATCTCATCGAGAATGTACTTCGGCTTCGCAACGTGACCGATGAGTATGCACGTTAAGATGGCGCCTGCTGGCATGAGCAGGTTGTTGCTTATGTAGTCCATAATGTCCAGTATCTGTCCCGTCGTTCCCGTAGGAAGCGCAGCCTCAAAGTAAAGGCTGTTGTATCCCAGGCAGACGAATATTCCGCCTATAAGGGCAATGCCGCACTCGATGAGCGCTGCCTTTCTTCTTGAAACGTGGAACTCATCCATGAAGCTTGAAACGACGGCTTCCATGACGGATATCGCGCTTGTCAGCGCAGCAAAGAGCACCATTATAAAGAAGAGTGCGCCCATGAAGATTCCGATTCCGCCCATTGCGGAGAATATTTTCGGAAGCGATACGAACATGAGTCCCGGGCCTGCGCTCATGCCCTCTGCTCCTGCGAAGGCAAAGACTGCAGGAATTATCATGACGCCTGCAAGGAATGCGATGGCCGTATCGAATATCTGAATCTGAACCACCGACTTTGTAAGGTTTGTATCGTCGCTGAGGTATGAACCGTAGGCGATCATGATACCCATTGCAACGCTCAGGCTGAAGAAGAGCTGCCCCATAGCGTCCACCACGATGGTGAGGAATCCGCCTAAAGTCACGCCCGTAAAATTCGGGACAAGATATATTTTGAGACCCTGAAGTCCTGTCCTCGTAACGCCCTCTGCGTCCGTGTGGGTTATGGTCAGCGCGAACACTGAAATAATCAGAACGAGGACGATGAGCACGGGCATGATAACCTTTGAAGACGCCTCGATTCCCTTGTTTACGCCGAGAACGATGATAACGGTGCACGCAAGCAGGAATACGATGGTCAGAACAAGCGGTGATGTGGTGCCGGTGATGTAGTCTGTGAAATACCCGTCTTCAGCCGCCTTTGCACCGTCGCCTGTGAGGAACGCGATGCAGTACTTTACGACCCATCCGCCGATCACGCAGTAATACGGCATGATGATGATCGGAACGAGACAGCTTATGATGCCAAGCGGCTTCCACCCCTTCCTGATCTTGTCATAAGCTGACAGCGGCCCCTGCTTCGTCTTCCTTCCGATGGCTACCTCCGTCGTGAGGAGTGCGAAGCCAAAAGTGAGCAGCAGGATGATGTAGATGAACAGGAATAAGCCTCCCCCATCCTTTGCAGCAAAATACGGAAACCTCCATATGTTTCCCAAGCCGACCGCACTGCCTGCTGCGGCCAGAACGAATCCAATTGATCCCCCGAACGAATTTCTCTCTTTCATGTCCTACCTCGTCTGTCTACTTTTTCTTGAACAATATCTCCCTGTCTCCCAACTTTTCCTTGTCTCTGCCTATGTACCTCAGCTCCTTGAGCCAAAGTCTCCTGAAGGCGAGAATGATGTAAGCCGTACCGATTATCTCCGCAGCCGGATAGGACACCCAAACCATGGGCAGTCCCCAGAACTTTGCAAAGATAATGGCCATTGGAAGTATACCTATGAACTGTCTTATGAGCGATGCCCACATGCTGAGAAAGCCGTGTCCCGTAGCCTGGAAAACTGACGAAGTCATGACGCCGTAGGCCGCAGGCAGGAAGCACCAGCTTATAATCCTCATTGCAGGAACACCGATATCGAACATCTCCTGGCTGTTCTGCGAATTGAAGAGCGCCATGAGCTGGAATGCGAACAACTGAAAAATGATGAGTCCTGCTCCCATGATACAAAAGGCGAACGTAAGTCCCTTCTTGTAGGTATCGATGAGTCTCTTCCTGTCCCTCGCCCCGTAGTTGTACCCCATGATAGGGAGCACGCCCTGATTCAGACCGATTACAGGCATGAATACGAAGGACTGAATCCTGCCGTAAACGCCGTTTACCGCTACTGCAGTCTCGTTTAATCCGCCGATGATGGTATTCATGCAGAACATGAGTATAGAGCCGATGGACTGCATGAGTATGGCGGGCGCACCCACCACGTATATGTCCTTGATAATCTGTGAGTTCCACTTCCATCCCCAAAGTTTCACGTGGACAGGATGATGACCTTTGAACAGGAGCATCTGCCCCAGGATGAAGGAAACGATCTGGCTGATAACCGTAGCATATGCAGCGCCGGCAACGCCAAGTTCTGGAAACGGTCCCACACCGAATATGAGGAGCGGGTCAAACGCCACGTTTACAACGGCTCCCGACAAACTGCAGATCATCGGGAACACCATGTTTCCCGTAGCCTGCAGAATCTTTTCCGTCGATATCTGAATCATAACGAACAGGCTGCCGATGGTTACGATTCTCATGTAGACAACGCCCGATTCAAAGATGTAAGGCGTCTCCGTCATCAGCTTCATGATCGGCGCCGACAGGAATATTCCAAAGAGCGCAAAGAAAATCCAGCTGAAAGCGCTCAGTCTGTATCCGTGACTCGCCGCAAGATCCGCCTCGTCATAGAGCTTCGCCCCGAGCCTTCTCGATATGAGCGAGTTGATTCCGACGCCTGTTCCGACGCCCACGGAAATCATGAGAAACTGCACCGGCGTAACGTAGGTTACGGCTGCCAGTGCCTGCTCTCCTATCCTGGATACGAAGTAGCTGTCAACCACGTTGTACATGGCCTGTATCATCATACTGAGCATGGCAGGCCAGGACATTACCAGTATCAGTCTGCCAACCGGCATTTCCCCCATTCTATTCGTTTTGTTAAAAGATTTATTCTCCGCCATGACGACTCCATATACATAAAAATTGCCCCAGAGGGCAATGACGTTCCATTTAACCTAAAGAATAATATCACTCTTCCATATATTAATCAAGAAGGAATGCAAAGTTTGTCCGTTTGCACCCCGAACAATTCACTGGCTTCACGCTGGCGGCTCTGAAAAGAGCGCTCGCCGGACCCGTGCCGCTGGTCCAAAGAACGCCCGCTGGACCCGCACCGTGGGTCATAGAACGCTCACTGGCCCCACGCCGCTGCTCTGCAATACCTAATCGGGATTTTTCCCTTTTTCAGAATTGCAAGCCCTCGATTTTAATACCTAAAACGCCTTTTTCCCTTTTTCAGAATTGCAAATCATCCAGTTGCAATTCTATATATCAAAAAACGTTATTTCAGAATTACTTTTGCCTATTTGCAATTCTGAAAATCGATTTTTGTCCGTTTAGGTATTGCAAGCACATATGGTAGGCGCGTTTAGGATAAAGCGTTGCAATCTAATCAATACAATACCGGCCAGCGAATCACTGACCGGCACTATTCGCACACACTTAGGCTTGATTGAGCGTGCTATTTTGTAATTTCTGTTTTGTATATAAAGTGAACGCTTGAATCCATCTCACTGTTCACCTGTGTGAAGTGGTCGTAATCCTTACCTGCCTTGAGTACATCGTCCAGATTATCAACGAGTCCCTTAAGATCGTCTTCATACATCTTTACCAGTTCCTTGATGCCTTCCTTGTAGAACTTGCTCATGCCCTTTTTTAGTTCATTGGATCCTTTGTCGAGAAGACTAATCCCTTCAATAAGAGATCCGGTACTATCATCAAGTGTTTGCATTCCATCTGCTAAGGTTTTAGCACCCTTGTTCAGCTGCTTTGCACCTGTATCGAGAGCACTCGCACCCTTTGCCAGGGATTCAGCACCCTTCTTCAGTTCACCGGAACCACCAACCAGCTTATCGAGGCCTGAGTAGAGAGATTTCGATCCCTTAACCAGTCCCGGATTCTTATCTGTTCCATCTCCGTTAAGACCACTCTGGATTTGTTTGATTCCGCTCTGGATTGATTCAGCACCTTTTTCTAATTGACCGGCAGCTGTATCGACAGATTCAGCACCTTTACTTACTGCATCAGCTCCTGTGTTAAGCGCCTTTGAACTATCAACTAATGTACTAACGCCATCGTTTGCATTTTTGGCTCCAGTGCTCAATGTAGAAGCCCCTGAGACCAACTGACTGTTTCCATTCTTAATCGTCTCAAGTCCGGAAATAATCGTGTCTAACTGGGTTTTCTGTTCTCCTGTCAGCGTCTCACTTAACGCCTTAAGTCCCTCAATCGATTGATTTAGACCATCAGTTTCAGACTTAAGACCGCTCTCTAATTGTGATGCACCTGAACTAAGAGCACTGATTCCACCAGAAAGGTTTGCTACTCCGTCTGTATACTCCTTAACGCCACTCTTCAAACCACTCGCGCCTTCCTTCAGCGTGCCGGTTCCGTTTTGAAGCTTTATCAGCCCTCCGACCAGAGTATCCGAACCATCTGCAAGACCTGTGCTGTCATCTGTACCATCGATACCTGCCTGAACCTTTGCGAGTCCTTCTGCGATCGATTCGGCTCCCGTTCTGGCTGTAATAACTCCGTTTCTCAGTTCACGAGTTCCGCTGGCAAGACTATTCGCTCCTGAAGCTAATTTGCCGGTGTTCCCGGATATCTGACCTGTACCCTTCTTGACCTGCTTCGCTCCGTCTGCCAGTGCGCCAACGCCGTCTTCCAGGTCACCTGACTGGCTGTACATGTAGTCGATGCCGTCGTACAGTTCCTGCGTTCCCTCGACCAGCTTTTTGCTCGCCTTATCGAGGGCCTTGATATCATCGTCCAGATCCATATCATCCAGTTCGTCCGTGTCAATATCCTCGTAGAGACTGTTCGTCACGATGGTCATCATGTCCTCGCAGTCGAACTTGTCAGCGGTTCCCGTAATCGTCACCTTATCCCCAAGTGAGATTTCGTCGCTGTCGATGTCCAGACCTTCCTTGAGCCCCGGCACGGCCATTCCAACGATGACGCTCTTGTTGCCGTTGTTGATAACCTTACCGTTATCAACGTCCACATTTTTAAACGTGTCGTTGTCAGCAATCAGTCCTGTCATGACTACGAAGGGAACCTTCTTGCCGTTTACATCCGTGTTGTTATTGTATTTAATGACGATTTTAACGTCGCCTGACTTTCCCTGAAGCTTCTCACCTGTAACTTTGGTACCGTTAAGATAGTACGTAACGTCCAGCGATACGGGAGCGCTCTTATCGGTATAACCCTGATAATAGATGTCGTTTCCCTGCGCTTCCCATGTGAGGGTGTTTCCGTCCTTGCTGAACTTTTCGTCACCCTTTACGTTCTCGATGTCGGTCAGGTTCGATTCGTCCAGCATGGTCTTGGCATTGGTGTTGTTCTTCAGGTGGTCGCTAACGATGGTCTCCGTTGCCGCACCGGATCCGTCGGTAATGACGTATACCGTCTCCTCCTTCACATTCTTTGTCGCTCCGAAGGTCGGCGCACACGTCATGGCGAATCCCACCAGGACAGCCGTCGTCAGCGTAAGCATCTTCTTTCTGCGTTTATTCTTCATCTGTACTCCCTCCTTCAAGAGCCTGTGCAAATTCTTCGTTTTCACCCTTTCTCGCCTTTTTCATGCCGCCTGTGGTCCCTATGATCAGC
>JAFTHD010000093.1 GCA_017457585.1 Bacillota bacterium
AATTCTCTTGTAGAGGAAAAGGTGTTGGATATCGATACGGATGACAAGAGAAGACGCGTATCCCAAAGCGCAAAAGATACCGGCGCATTAAGGAGCGCAGGGAAGCCGAGAAAGTTATCCCAGGTGCGCTCGGGGGAGACGGAGAGAATCGATACAGGCATAGGGGAGCTGAACAGAGTTCTGGGAGGCGGACTTGTACAGGGTTCTCTCACGCTCATTTCAGGCGAACCGGGCATAGGCAAGTCAACGATAATCATTCAGGCCGCAGCGTATATTGCAGAGACGAGCGGAACGGTGCTCTACGTATCGGGGGAGGAGTCTGAGGAGCAGATTAAAATGCGTGCAGACAGAGTGTGCGGAAGCCTTCCCGATAATCTCTATATACTCGCAGAGACGAGCATGGAGAATATCACAGAGGTGTGCAGGGCTTTGGAACCCAAGTATCTCATAATCGATGCGATACCGCCCCTGTACACGGCAGACCTTGACTCTGCGCCGGGAAGCGTTTCGCAGGTAAGAGCCTGTGGCAACGAACTGATGAGAATCGGCAAGATGATGGGAATTCCCGTCTTCATCGTTGCTCACGTGACGAAGAGCGGAGACCTTGCGGGGCCGAGAATCGTCGAACATATGGTGGACTGCGTGCTCAGCTTTACGGGAGACAGAAGCCACGAGATGAGGATACTGCGCGCTCAGAAGAACAGATTCGGCACCACCAGCGAAATCGGTGCATTTGAAATGGCAGAGGAAGGGCTCATGGAGATAGAGAACCTTTCGGGGACCCTGATGGAGGAGATGGACGCAGGGAATGAAGGCGCGGTGGTAACGGCAGTATACGAGGGAACAAGACCTCTCGTGCTGGAAGTTCAGGCGCTTGCATCCACCGCCGGGGCAGGCTTTGCCCGCAGGACTTCGATTGGAATCGACAATTCGCGACTGAACATGATCATCGCCGTCCTTGAGAAAAAGGCCGGAGTCGATTTAAGCTCACAGGATATTTACGTCAATATAGTAGGCGGAATTAAACCTGAGGGGACGTATACGGATCTGGCCGTTGCCATGGCCATATACTCATCTGTGACAGGAAAAGTGTTGGGAAACAATACACTGGTGCTTGGAGAAATAGGTCTGACAGGAGACCTGAGGGCTGTGCAGAACAGCGAAAAGATTCTTCGCGAAGCTGCTAGGCTCGGATTTGAAAAGATCGTGCTTCCTGTAAGAAACGCAGAGAAGTTAAAAAACGTACTGAAACAGATTAATTCGGAGAGGAAGGCTCAGGGGCAGCCCATACTTCAGCTCCTGTCCATGAAGAACATAAGCGGCATAAGAAAGCTTTTTGCATAACAGTTTGTGCAGGTAACTTCTGCTGATGTCTGGGAGACAGGTTGTATCAATACGCACATTAAAAGAGGCTCGAAACAGTATCGAACCTCTTTTTGTTTTCGCTATATGGAGTTTTGAATCCTCGGGGTTAATTTGCAATATATCTGTGATAAAACTCCACAAAAGTGATGTCCTCGCCGAGTGCATTCTGCATGACGTATGCAGCAAGTCCCGCTGTCGCAAGTATCATCAGAAATATAAAGAATATCGTTCCCCAGAATTTACCCATTACGTATAACTCCTTAATGCATTAGATCCATGCGATGATGAACAGCAGTACGCCGAGAGCAGCGAAGCAGTATCCGCCGATTCTCCAGTACTTGTACTGTTTATCAAGCTTAGCCTTTTCTTCAGCAGTAGGTTCCTGAGTTGCCAGAGCCAGAGCTTCGACATCAAGAGCTTCCTGAGGAATCGGTCTCTTGCGAACATAGATCAGGTA
>JAFTHD010000094.1 GCA_017457585.1 Bacillota bacterium
CCTATGAGATTCCCTGCATGAACCTTTCGCGATTTGGTCTCTCTGTCTATATCGATTCCCGTAACATCGGTGAGGCCTGCTCCGCCCAGCCTTGCGCCAAGGCGAATCGCCAGCTCACATCCCGAATCGTTTCCCGGGAAAATCACCAAATCAGCGTCCGCACATCTGCCGGTCAGTTTGTCTAAAACCGCCTCAGGGATGTAATCCTCTGCACTGCCGCTTATCCTTATGTACGCTATATCTTCAGACCGGATCTGCTCTGTCAGGGACTTACCTGCTATGCCCTCACTTAAAAATCCTCTGATATTTCTGGTTTGAAACTCCGTATCCGGGCTGCAGGCGTTGATAACAGCGTATATCTTCATCCGTTCACCAAGCCTTTCTCTGCCAGCTCCCGGTAGATGATACGAGCGGCTTCTTCCGCACTGCCGGCCTCCACCAGTCTGCCTTCCCTGTCCTGACTTTCAAAGCTGAAACCTGTAAACTCTGCAGGCTCATCTGCGTCTGCTTCCAGTTCAACCTCCTCTATTACAGCTGATGCTGACGCCATCCTCTGCTTCAAGGTTGGCACCCGGAGGAAGGACTTCTGCACATCCCCCACGGCAAGTAGCACTGGGAGGCTGACCCTCTCCTGAATCAAGAGTCCGTCCCGCCTGTACTTTACGGCTATCTTATCAACCGGATCTGTCCCAAACGCATCAACTGTTCCAGCCGCATCATCTGAGATACCAGTAAATTCAGTTACCCCTGTGATGCACCGAATTCTGAGAAGTTCTGCAAGAATGAGCGGTACGCTCCTGCTCCCGCCTTCGCTGCTTCTGCTTCCGCATATGATGAGCTGATTCTTTTGTTTTGACTCTTGGTGAATGTCACGGACATACTTTGCGAGAAACTCCGCCGCCTCTTGCGGCGAGAAGCTCCGTCCACCCTTTACCAGCGTGGTTCTGTCAAATCCGAGAGCCGCAAGGGACTGAAGCTGATTCCTTATCTGCGTTTCGCTATCTCTGTCACCTGCGCTTACCGCTTCAAGCTGCGTGTCTATACCGATCTCTGCACATCCGTCTCTGAATCTCAGAGCCAGCTCAAGTCCGCTTTCGTCCTGGGGATCTATCCGGGATTTCATGTATCTCAGATCCACGAAACCGTCTTCTGCGGCCTGACGCCATTCCTCCTGTGAAACTTTGTCCGGGTCGTGACCCATCTTGAAGCAGCAAGTGACTTTCATCATCGTTTTTACCAGATTCTTATCTTGAGGTTAGAACTTCCAAGGGTTATCGAAATCGTGCTTGATTGGGATGAGCGTTCCCATGTTCATGATACCGTTCGGGTCAAATGCCTTCTTGAGGGTATCGAGCATGTAGAAGGACGAACCGTACTCCTCCCAAACCATGTGTGCTCTCGCCTTACCGAGACCGTGGTGGTGCGCGATGGAGCCGCCGTATTTAACTGCCGACTCGCAGATGATCTTGTTGATCAGGTTATGATACTTGTTGATCTCATCTTCAGGTGCGCAGTCTACCACGTTGTAGTAGTACGTGAAGTACACGTTGGTTCCGTTCATGTAGCTGTGTGACGTGTGACCGCCTATCATGGTAAGGTCAGGAACCTCGTTTGTAATTCTCTCAATGACTTCCTCGTAAATGTCGTTTATGCAGTCCCAGCAACCGGAAATCTCCGTCGTGATACCGATGTTCTTCGTTGCGATGATCTCTTCTCTTTCCTCTGCGATCTGAGCCGGTCCCCAGTTAAGTCTGTTGAACCACTTCTCTATGATTGCAGGGTCTACCACCTGTGCATTATCAATGCTTCCTATGATCTCCTCGATGCCTGCTGCCGTTGCCTTTGTAATCGCTGCAGGGCCTTCTGCCATGAAGATGAGCACGCACTTGCCGTCAGCCCAGTCGAAGTGCATTGCTGCGTCCTGCAGGTCATAAAGTCTTGCAACGGAAGGCTTGTATCCGTCTACCATCACCTGGCGGAGCAC
>JAFTHD010000095.1 GCA_017457585.1 Bacillota bacterium
CAAGCGCCATCACATGGGCGGGATGATGACCGGTCCGTTCAGCCTCTTCTTGATACGCATGGAGGTAAGCGGTGCAGTCGATGAAGGACTCATCGATGCTGTAAACGTGAATATCCTCCGGAGCGACAAAGCGGAGCAGTACGGAGTAGATCAGGGCAGAGACCTTTTCATACTCTGCCATGCGGGGTGGAGCGATGAGGTAGGAGACGCGAGAGCGTGTCTGCTTCTCATAAGTGTCAATGGCGCGGAGGGCCTCAAAAAGTCTGGGCCGTCCCGGTACTCCTTTTGCTTTCAGGGAAGGGGAGACAGCTAAACATATCGTCTGCGTCGAGCGGGACTCGTCTGCAACTAAGAGGTTCGCCTTCAAAGGGTCAAGCTCCCGGTACACACATTCCACGGAGGCGTAGAACGATTTCATATCGATAGCGATATAGGCCCGGGGAACCAAAAAATTTTTATCTGTTTCCAATATCGCGCCTCCTTCCCGATGAGAGTGCGGTTAGTGATTCAAATAAGCGGATCTTCTTTCTGCCATCTCCTGTTTTAGTATATTCATCCTTTTCTCATGCCCGTCCACGTGAAAGGGACGATCTGGTGCGGTGAGGAGATTATGCTCTGCGTTATCGAGGGCAGCCCGTATTTCGTATATCAAGGACAACTTCTCCGAATTGGAGAGAAAAGGATCATCATCGAATAAACTGATCATTTGATCCAGCATGAGTTGGGCTTGCTCCATTGCTTTATCATGCAGCTGTTGTTCGTTCATTATTCCTGCCCCCTTTGCCAGTTCTTCAGGAAATCACTCTGGGTTTCAGGAAGGTTCGGAAGATCGTATTCTTTGTACGCTAGCGCCTTAAATTTGAACTTGACTACACCGACATCAACTCCGAGTTCGCAGGCAAGCTGCTCGTAGGAAGGCATATCAGAATGACAATCGTAGAATTCCTGGATCTGCTCTTCCTCAAACTGCATGCGGGCGCGCTCTGTGCGGTAAAGATCAATGTGGCCGTTGATGTAAGCAACCAGGCGCTGATAAGCCTCGTAGTGAATCTTATCAAGGATATATTCATCCGGAATAAATAACTCCGCACCCGTCAGGTTTGCATTAAACTCAGACGGAGCGTTTGACAAACTAAAGAATTTATAATCATCAAATCGGCCACCAGATGCAGCCGCTCTGTAGTCGTTCAGCGAATGGCCGAGCTCATGGATTGCACCAGAAAGTCTCTGCACTGGATCAGCGGCACGATTGAGTCCGATGACCTGTTTGCGATTCATTACGGTGAAGAAGCCAAGCAGAGTATAGGGATCGATGAAATCCTTGAGCTTGATATGCCTGGCATCGATAAGCTCAAAAGGGTCGCGGGTCTTATATTTCTTGTAGGCGCTCTCGGCCATTCGTAATGCTTGTGGAACCATCATCAAGAGGCACTCCTCCCTTTCTTAAAAAATACGGGGGTGTACCTGCTGCTGTGTCTGAAGGATTCGTTCACTTGGCAGGTTAAGGCTTACGATATTTCTTTGGAGTGTATTTCTTTGCTTCTTCTTTGGTTTCAAAGAAAATCTCCATCATAAGGTCTCGGAAGGCATCTCGCTCATCTTCATTAAGCTTGCCGCCTGCATAGAGACCCTTCGCCGATTCGTACACAGCCTGAGCCTGCG
>JAFTHD010000009.1 GCA_017457585.1 Bacillota bacterium
AGCTTCACTTATTCCAAGTTCCGTCCATGATATAGTACCTTCTGTCTTAACAACATTACCATCACTATCCTTATCTGCTACAATTATGTCTATACCTTCTCCTGCATACTGCATAAGGTCTGAGTTGTTTTCACTGTTTGAAAGTTCGTCATGGATCTCACCAGTTAATGAACCGAGGGTGGTCGGTATTGACTGAAATTCTATCGTCCAAGGAACAAGACTTTTATCCAGCGCATCTTGCTTCCCTCCGGACTTTTTTATCTCTGGTGGCGTGATTTCATCTACTAAATATTCATCAGCAGAATCTGTATTACCATCATCAGAAGTTACAACTGCTATATTATGAGTAATAGGACTTTCATCCTTCAACTTGGAAATTCCGTCATTGTTCTCCCAATAGTCAGAATCGGCAAGAACGTTACTGTCAAGATACGCTTTATATGTAATTACTATTACATCTCCGTGTTTCATTGACCCCAAATTAATTTTGAAATGTCCTTCGTCACACTCCTCTTTATTGTATTCGGAATATTCTGACAGCAGTTGTCCCCACTGGTTATCCCTGTGAACTTGAATAGAATCCGTATCAATTGTAAGCGCTGTTTCCCCTGCCTCTAAATCCAATAAATCTTCAACTACTACATTTGTATTAAAACCCGTCGATCCGACCTCGATAACATAATCAACCTCACCTGATACTAAGTCTACATTGGATGCCGTTTTTGAAATGGAAACACTCGTATCCGTATTTGGTGCCAAGGAGAGTGTTTCGGATCCTATTAGAATTTGCTCGTTTTCGCCTGAATACTGACCAATAAACGATAAGCTGAACTGTGCATTAGGTGAATCTTTAAAGGCAGTATAGGCATCGCTTGGGGTTTCATCCCACCGAACCACAAGCTCGTCCCCATCAAAATAATATTCACAATTCAAAGACAATTCTTCTTTGGTAACGCTAGTTACAGTTATTACAAAAGTCCCACTCTTATCAAATACCTCTAATTCCAGTCCTCTCTCGAAGGCCTCTTTTAAATTAAGCCTCAAATCTCCTGAATTAGCGAATTGAGTTTCACCCTGTTCTTCACTAAAAGATAATGTGATTTCATATTCTGTATCGGGATATAAATAATACGTGCCATCTTCATCAGGTTCGAGTCCCTCAATCGTAATATCCTGGAGAAAATCAGCAAGGTCATTCGAATACTGTGAATCGCCCGCAGCCTTTCTCGGTGCTGCAGCTTTAGCCGGGGTTTTCTTTGCAGCCTGGGTTTCCTTTGTTTGAGATGAGTCCTCACCGGAAGTCTGCTCATCAGCCTTTGACTCCTTTGCAGACACCTGCGAATCGCCGTCCTCGCTGTTCTTCCGGGTCTGCTTCTCCGCTTCACTCTCTTTGTCAGCGGCAATCTCACCTATTGCATCCCCGTCGTCTTCGACTTTGGAGTCGCTGCTCGTCAACGCATCATCGGTTCTTTCCACCTGCTGTGCTGCACTTTCCTGCGGTACAGTTTCTGCGAAGGTCATGGCAGGCATATATGTCACTGCCATCAAACATGCGAGCACGATTGCTAACCATTTTCTTTTCCAACTAAAACCACTCATTCTTAAAAGCCCTCATTCCTAATATATAGATTCTGTGAGCCTAAGATGTCATTCCATGGAGTCATTCACACATTCTATACCTTTTTGGTATAGTATTAATCATATTCTAAATTATATCATATGCAGAAAGTTCATTGCAACAAGTCGTGCGCCTCATTCTTATATTTGCGGTAAATCCTGCAATAATTCGTGCATCTCATTTTCGTATTTGCGGTAAATCCTGTCGCGACCCACGCTTTTCACAAACCGGATACGGCTGCCCACCCATGAAAAAACCCACGAGCACGCCCCTGCAAATCAGGATATGTTCGTGGGTTATCATCATTATTGTCCAGAGACTTTTCTTTACCAGAAGCCGCCGCCTCCGCCGCCTCCGCCGCCTCCTGAGAAGCCGCCGCCGGAGAAACCGCCTCCACCTCCGGAGAAGCCTCCACTATCTGAAGTGTCCGGTATGGTGAAGCGAGCATTGCTGTTTACAGCACTACCGAAGTTGTTCACGCTATGCATGAAGTATACGGAGTTGAATCCCCTGTCATAGCTATCTCCTCTGTACCATTCAGGCGGATTCACGTTGATGTTCTCAAACTTCTTAGCCCATTTGTTCGTAACACCCATTACGTAGGCATACGGCAGAATGTTGTAGAAATAGCTTGGATTCTCCTCGACGAGGGCGTTGATTCTCGGAGCCTCTGCAGTCTCTATGAACCTTCTGAGGCCGAGAAGCCTTCCCAGGTACTCCTGGGTCTCCTTGCTGACTTTGTTGTATGAAAGCAGGAAATACTGGGATACCAATGCACATACGACGAATACTGCCGGCATGAGGATTCCGCCAAAATCTTCGTATAGGAAGACTGCGGAAAGTGCCAGGAATATCAGATCGAGCGCCGCAAACAGTATGAGGAACGGGATTCTTCTCACGATTCCTTCGTGAATTCTGCGCTTTGCAACGCTCCTTCCCAGAAGCAGCGCGAATATCCCCATAAAGATCAGCGGGAATATGGAACTTGCACCGGATGCCGTCGAAACGTAAGCCTCCGCTAAAAATCCCACGGCAAAGCATGCCACGATAAGCAGCACTTTCATCAAACCGTGCATCAGCTTTGTTGCGAGGGGCACCGGTCTTGTGGTGTCGTCCAGTATCGCCTTGGCGCTCTGATACTTTTCGGCGAACTTTTTATCCAGATCGCTTAGCGTGGTCTTCGTATGACTTCCTGGGAAAATGCCGCTGAACATCACCTTGGCGAACTTCTTCTCATTCTCATCGATATCCTTCACCTTTTCCAGTATGAAGTCCTTCTTCCCCTTAGGGGTGATGGTCATATACCCTTTATCTGCAAAGTACAGGAACATGGACACCATGTCCTTCCTGTCCAGAGAACCGTCCACCATGTAGCCTGCCTCCGCCGGAGTAAGACCTTCAGGCGGATAAAATTCCACGGTCTCGATAGGCTTTGCCATTCTCCCAAAGATGCGCCAGAGGATTCCAAACAGAGCTGTGAGTAAGGCAAGAAGAAGGGCAGCCGCATACTTGGCCCAGTTGGTATTGGCCTGCCCTACCCAGTAGCCCTCAGGCAGATCGATCATCACGGTAATTCCTACGCCCTGCGCCAGATCGCTGCCTTTGATCGTCAGCGTCTTATTGGAATCGTCATACTGATACGATACCAGATCGTCTCTGCTTCCCCCGGCTTCCTGGGTGCTGCCTTTCTTGCCGTAGTAGACCTTCATGTCTCTGCCCTTGATGGACTTGGGGAGCTCCATCGTTATGGTCGCGCTGCCGATCGGCGTCTGCCAGTTCGTAGGAAGCACGTTCATATACAGCAGGTCGCTGCTCGTATCCCTGTCATCCAGCATGGCGATTTTATAGCCGTATTTGAACTTCTGATCGCCCTGCAGGTAGATATCGGCAGAGCCCATCTGAAGAACGTAGTTGCTGTTCTCTTCGTAGGTTTCCAGAGCAACTCCGCTGGCCCAGCCTTCGCCAACCTTTTCGCGAACGCCGTTAAACATGATTGGCACGTATCTGTAGATACCGTGCCCCGGGGAGTTAAACACCGTGTCCAACGCCTCCGTGAACTCGTAGCTGTTGTCTTCACCCACCTTGATATCCACGTTAAAGGACTTGGTTTCCCTCTCCGCAGCCAGGGTAACATCCGCAGTCCCTGCAAAGAGAAACAGGGCAATGATGAGGAGTCCTATAGCTCTTAAATTTTTAGCTGAAGTCAACCTTGACATTCTCCCTTGCCTCCGGTTCGCTTACCTCGAAGAGTTCCTTCTTAACGAAATGAGCCATCGCTGCTACAACATTGCTCGGGATGGATTCACATCTTGTGTTGTACTGACGAACCGTGCCGTTGTAGTACTTACGTGAATTGGCAATATCCTCCTCAACCTTCTCAAGCTGCCTCTGCAGATCCAGGAAGTTCTGATTTGCCTTCAGTTCAGGATAATTCTCTGCAATTGCAAAGAGCCCTTTGAGGCCTGCCGTAAGCTGTGACTCAGCCTGGGCTCTTGCTGCGATGGAGCCCGCTGACGTAGCTGCGCCTCTCGCCTCTACGATCTTTGCCAGCGTCTCCTTTTCATGAGCCGCGTAAGCCTTTACCGACTCAACCAGATTCGGGATGAGGTCATATCTCTTCTTCATGTACACGTCCATTGTTGAGAATGCTTCATCACAAAGGTTCCTCAGTTTCACGAGGCCGTTGTAGGTAAGCACATACCAGAGCACTGCCAGAACGGCCAGAATGAGAATAACTAAAAGTACTTTGAGCATTTCTTTCTCCTCTCTTTGAATTATATTTTACGCAAAGGTTTGCAATTAACGATTCTCTTTCACATACTTATCGTAAAAGTCGCCGAAAGCTTCTGTGATTTTTCCCCTTTTGATGAGGCATATGCCTGCCGCTATGATGACGCAGACTGCGACGATGATCGCTCTCGTATAATTACCGTCCGTCAGGGCGTCTCCGATGAACAGGCTTGCAATCATCCCCGGCAGCCTTGCCGTCATACTGAGCAATATAAACGGCTTATACCGGATGTCCGACAGGCCGGAGACGTAGTTGAGCAGATCCTTTGGCATACCCGGTATGAGATAGCCGACGAAGAGAATGACGATTCCCTTCCTGCTGTTGAGCTGGTCCAGCAGATTCGTCACCTTGCTGCCGCCAAATAGCGTCCTTATGGCATCGTGACCCAGCTTTCTCGAAATGAAATACACGATGCTGCTTCCTGTGGCAACGCCTGCAACGGACAGCAGCAGGGCAAGCCAGAACCCGAAGGCATACCCACCTGCAAGCTGGAACACCTGCCCGGGCAGGGAAAAAATAACCTGCAGAACATTGAGCCCGAGAAACAGCAGAATGCTGTACCCTTTGTAATCCTCCAAAAGCCCCTTTATCGCCTCGGCGTTCATGTATTCACGCACGAGATCCGGGTGGGCGATATACATATACAGCGGGATGGCCGCAAGAATTGCCAGTATCACCAGCAACTTAACAGCCGCCAGTCGCTTCTCCTTCTTGCTGCCACTGCCGGAAACATTCTCTTTGTTAATATCGTCTTTTCTGTCGTTTTTCTCTAAATCTCTTAACGTCATCTATTCTTAATTATGCCCTTACGGGGAACCTCTACCACTGCATTATACTATAATCACAAAAC
>JAFTHD010000096.1 GCA_017457585.1 Bacillota bacterium
AGTCCGTGAAATGTATAAGACATGGGAGCAGTGCGAAGAGATTCTCAAGAGCCCTCTCTACAATGTTGAAGCAACGATTGGCGGCGTATACAAGCTGGAAGAATACGAAGACGCTTTCAAAGCTATTTTCTCAGGAACACCTGGCAAGATGATCCTGATCCCATAATTCAATATTTATTACGGACAAGTTATCGTTTAGTTTTTGAACGGAAAGGAGTGCAGATTTTCTGCAGGAGTAAGGCCTATGAGAGTAGCAGTAGTAACAGAACCATACAAAGTTGAAGTTTTAGAAAAACCCGTACCTGAGGTTGGGGAGAAGGACGTTCTCATCAAGACGGTAAGAGCCGGAATCTGCGGTTCGGACATTCACCTTTACAAGGGAACGCACGCATTCCGCAATCCGCCGGCAGACCTGGGACACGAGATTTCAGGTCAGGTCGTAGAGGTTGGCGAAAAGGTTGAGAAGATAAAGGTGGGAGACCGTGTGACCATCGAGCCTCAGATAGGGTGCGGAGAATGCGAATACTGCAAGAGCGGTCACGTAAACCTTTGCAAGAGCAAAATCGTTCCGGGTACGCCGAAGTGGGGCGGTACCTTCTCGGAGTACTTCGCAGCACCGGAGCAGACAGTGTACAAGCTGGCAGATGACGTTTCATATGACAAGGGTGCGCTTACAGAGCCGCTTGCGGTAGCCGTTCAGGCACTGGGCAACGTTGCAGATGCGGACAAGGATGCTGTTGCAATCCTGGGCTCAGGAACGATAGGTCTTCTGTCTCTCGCTGTTTGCGTTAAGAGAGGATATAAGAAGATTTTCTGTACGGACACAGCACCTTTTAACAGGGAACTGGCGCTTAAGCTGGGAGCAACCAAGGTTTACGATCCTTTGAATGAAGATGTTGAGGCTCTCATCAAGGAAGAGACGGGAGGCAAAGGCGTTGATGTATGCGTTATAGCCGCAGGTGCTCCGAACATCGTCGATCAGGCATCGAACATCACGAAGAAGCTTGGAAGCGTAGTGCTCGTAGCCATGATCACGAAGAGCATACCTGTCTATACGTACAGCTTCGTATTCAATGAGCAGAAGCTGATAGGATCAATGACGTACACTACGGAAGCATTCCAGGAAGCCATGGACATGATCAATGACGGAATCAATGTTGAAGCGATAATCACGCATCTTCTTCCGCTGGAAGAGTCAGGCAAGGGTCTTGGAATTCTCGATACAAAGTCAGAGAATGCGGGTAAGATACTCGTTCATATGGATTAGTGATAGGAGCAGGTAACGTGGAAAATACTCAAATCAGAGAAAAGAGCAGCCCATACAGCTTCAGCCTGAAGAACATCGTCAAGAAGTTCGGTGCATCTTCGATAGCCCTCGATGATGTGACTCTTGAAGTTGAGACTGGTGAAGTCATAGGCCTCATAGGACCGAATGGTGCCGGTAAATCCACACTCATGAATGTGCTCACAGGTATTCACGAGGCAACCGAGGGAACTATAGAGCTGGGCGGAGAACTGTATCAAAAGGAACAGTACAATACGACCATCGCAAGAGAAGGCGGTATCGCCTGCTGCTACCAGGAACTTTCCGTATGTAATAACCTAGCAGTCTATGAAAACTTTGCGATTACTGTAATGGATCACAAGCCGTTTGGCAAGATGGGCTGGAGAAAGGAAATGATGAACCTTGCCAGAACCATGCTGGACGAGGTGTTCCCGGATAACAGAATCAATGTGAAGACGAAGGTTGAGAGGCTTTCCATCGAGCAGAAGCAGATGGTAGAGATCTGCTGCGCAATGGCAACGAACAACCTCAAGATACTCATCTTCGATGAGCCTACATCTTCACTCGGAAACGAGAGGATCAAGCAGTTCCATGAAGCGATTGGCAGATGGAGAGGCAAGGGTCTGTCCATTATCTACATCTCCCATAAACTGGAGGAAATCATCAACATTTCCACAAGAATCGTGGTTATGAGAAATGCCAAGAAGATTCAGGAACTGGACACGAAGGACGTTAACGTAGAAGACCTGGTTGAGATCATGGGCGGTAAACTGGCGGAAGAGTATCTTGAGTCGGTTTCAAACAAGAGCACATCGGAGCCGCTCATAACCATGACGAATTACTCCAACAGCGATCTGCACGATATAAGCCTTCATATAAACCGAGGAGAGATCGTTGGAGTATCCGGTCTTGGCGGATCAGGTCAGAGAGAGCTTCTGAATGAGATATTCAGAGAGTTCCAGAAAAAGAAAAACAAGAAGAACCTTCAGACCTTCGGTACCGCTTCCTTCGTAAGCGGTGACAGACAGAAGGAAGGTATCTTCAAGCTTTGGAGCATAGCGGACAACATCGTTGTATCAAGTCTCGACCTTGTGACGAATTTCAAACTGCTGAACGTTAAGAAAAAGGACGAACTTGCACAGAAGTGGTACGATAAACTGAAATTCCGTGCACAGGGTATAGACGATTCGATCACCAATCTTTCCGGTGGTAACCAGCAGAAGG
>JAFTHD010000097.1 GCA_017457585.1 Bacillota bacterium
GATAACTGCGTTTGCAGACACAGGTGTACCGCATCCCGACAGTTTGCAGTCAAAAGATGATAATTGAAAGAGATACGCGCTGCTCTTGCAGGTTGCCAGATAATCGCCAATCACCTCTATTGGATTAGGACAGTTTTTTTCAAAGTCAAATGCATCCCTGTAACTTCCGATGTTAACAGATACTTCGTAGGCGTTGCTGTATTCTGGAGATTCATAGTGCATACCTTTGAAAAGGGTGGCATCGAATTCGTATGAGCCGGAAGTGTGCAGTCCTGATTCTGTCGCCGCATCGATATCGATTATGTTATTTCCGTTGAGGTATTTGCCGGGTATCTCATCTGCACCTAAAAATCCATCCACTTCTGATTGGGCGACTATGAGTTCAATGCGCCCGTGGCTGTCAGGCCCCAGAAGTGAAGTGAGCCCAACTGCAAGACTGTGATTTGAGTGTGTCATGTCTGCAGTGTCTACCGGGCATAAAAGGGAAACGGAATCAGTTTCCTTCATACCCTCCGTTGCACCGTTTCTCAAAACCATGTAGTGGTCGGATATTTCGACAACTTTTATTTCGTTTGAGTTGGCCCATGATTCCAGATATTCCTCTATCATGCTGAACTTGCTCCCGGAATCAGAGAAGGTGTCGGTAAGATTTGTGTACGTTTCATCGAGGGATGCTTCAAGTTCATCGTTTCTGTCTGTGCTGCCGCCGGTACATCCCGTGAAAAACAGCGCACAGCCAAGTATAATTGCTGCCAGTACGAGAATCCTTTTCATCTGTCTTTTCTCCTTTAGGCTGTTAAAAGTTCGCGTATGATGATATAATACCATATATGAATTTTGAAATGTCAAGATTTGGTGAAACTTTGTTTTGGATGGGAGCATATTATGGCAATGGAAATCATGGAAACGCGGAATTTCATAATCAGGGAAAGCGAATTCAGAGATTATGAATACTTTGCAAAGTGGGAGGCTGACCCTGAAATTATAAGGTACCTTAGTTTTGATGAGGGAAGGCAATATGAAGATGTTGTCAAGGAATGTTTTCAGAACAAGATGGACTCCACTAAACAGGATTACACGATCATTGACAGGGAAAAGAATGCACCGATTGGCAGGATGTACATAAGCCGTATAGACAGGAACAATGATTCTCTGGACGTGACCAAATATTATCTGGATAAAGAATACTGGGGAAGAGGGGCAGGAAGAGAGATTCTGAAGGAGTTCCTGGAGTACTGCTTCACATTCCTGCACATGGAGAGGGTTACCTTGGACTACTTTACAGGGAACAAGAGAGCCGCTTCGCTGTATGCCGGAATGGGATTTTCGGGAGAAGGCGTTGCAAGACATGCTACCAAGAAGGACGGAAAATACTACGATCTGCATCTCATGTCCATACTTCGCTCGGAATTTTTCGGTGAAAATGACTGATATTCGGCTAAATTAATCCTTGTATTAGTATTTTTGCTGTGCTATAATGCTATGTGTTCGAGCGCAGATTACCGCCTGATGTGGACAGGTTAGGCAGTCTGACGAATAAATAAGAAATAATGCGAAAGCTTATAAATACTTGTTATAAGGAGGTGCGGCAGATGGCTAACAAATGTGAAGTTTGTGGTAAGGGACAGGTTTCCGGAAACAACGTTTCCCATTCTAACAGACACACAAGAAGAAAGTGGAATGCGAATATTCAGACTGTAAGAATAGACGACAACGGAACAGTTAGAAAAGCAAAGGTATGCACAAGATGCATCAGATCAGGCAAGATTACCCGCGCCATCTAAATTTTGTTCATAAGCGCTCATCGGATTCCCGGTGGGCGCTGTAATATTTTTCAGAGAGAAAATTATGTTTAAGATCGATACCGTGCATGGGAACATCCATTACGAGGAAAACATAATAAGGAAGATCGTAGAAAAGGGCGTGGATTCCTTCGGCGGCAAGGTGCTCCTGTACAACAACAGCAAGAGGCTGCTGGCCGTAGGATCGGGAAGAAAGCCTGCATCCTCCCTTCAGACAGGGGGTGCCAACACCATCAGGATCAACGATGATGGTGAGGGGAACCTGGATATTACCGTTTATCTCGTGGTGAGATTCGGTGCGAGTATCAGTAAGGTAACGGACGATCTTTTGGACTATATCTATGAATACGTTGAGAGAATAACGGGAATAATACCCGTCAAAGTTACAGTCAACGTAACAGGTGTTTTAAGTAAAAATCTCGTAAGAAGAAACATAGAGGTGAGCAGATAATGGATCTTCTCGATTCCTTGACAACATTAAAAGGCGTCGGCCCTAAAAAGGCGGAGGCTTTGTCACGTCTCGGCATAGATACCCTTGAAGATTTGATTCTGTTCTTCCCAAGGAGCTACGAAGACAGGAGCAGCGTTAAGGAAATTGCCGGTCTTGTCTCCGGTGAAAAGGCTCTCGTCAAGGCGAGGGTGATCAGAAAGTACATAAACAGATACGGCAGGAAGCAGCGGCTCGTACTAAAGGTCAGGGATTTGACCGGCGGTATTGACGTTGTTTTTTTTAATGCTTCCTATATCGCAAAGGCTGTGCAGGAAGGTGAGGAGTACCTGTTCTTCGGCCAGGTGAGCCAGTCGAGAGCCCACCTTCAGATGGTGCACCCGTCCTTTGAAAAAGATGATGGAAGGAGAGGGCTCGTTCCCGTGTATCCCCTTACAAAAGGCATATCCCAAAACGAGATACGAAAGCTTCAGAGCAAGGTGAGGGAACTGTACGCTGAAGCGGAGGAGATGCTCCCTTCAGAAATCCTTGAGAATAACAGGCTCTGCCCTATGGAATATGCCCTTGAGAACATCCACTATGCGAGGGATGTGAAGGCGCTCCAGGAAGCGAGATACAGGTTTATATACGATGAGCTTCTCGTGCTCCAGACGGGACTCTTTGCGGTAAGGAGAAATCTGCGAAATTCGGAAAACGGCATATCCTTTGACAGTAGGGTGGACATATCGGAATATACGGAATTGCTGCCCTACAGGCTTACGGGTGCTCAGGAACGGGCCGTGACTGAGATCATGGCAGACCTTGAAAGCAGCAAGGTGATGAACAGGCTGATCCAGGGCGACGTAGGCTCAGGTAAGACAGCGGTGGCTGAGATAGCCATGTTCAAGGCGGTACGATCCGGCTATCAGGCGGTTATGATGGCGCCTACGGAGATCCTTGCAAGGCAGCACTACGAGGGATTCTGCGACGCCTTTCACTCATGCGGAATCAATGTAGGACTTCTGACCGGCTCTATGGGGGCTGCGGCAAGAAGGGAGCTGCTCAGTGAACTGAAGTCAGGGGAAGTCGACATACTCGTAGGCACGCACGCCGTAATCCAGCCGGATGTTGAGTTTAAGCGTCTGGGACTTGTGATTACGGATGAGCAGCACAGGTTCGGCGTAAATCAGAGGATGAGCCTCAAGGAAAAGGGCGAAAATCCCAACATGCTGGTCATGACAGCAACGCCGATACCAAGGACCCTTGCCGTTGTGCTCTACGGCGATCTGGACGTCTCTATCATCGATGAGATGCCGCCGGGAAGGAAGCCTGTAGACACGAGGTGCGTCAGCGCAAAGGAGCGCGCGGCGGTCTACGACTTCGTTGAGGAACGGCTGAGAGACGGAGGCCAGACCTATGTCGTAACGCCACTCATAGAGGAGTCTGAGGCCATCGATGCAAGGTCTGCAGAAGAGGTCTACGAGGAGCTGTCAGGAAGGTTTTCTTCATACAACGTTGCCCTTATACACGGAGCCATGAAGCAGGACGAAAAGGACAGGATCATGAATCTTTTTGCAGATGGGGAAATCGATGTGCTCGTTGCGACGGTTGTAATAGAGGTTGGAATCAATGTGCCCAATGCAACGGTCATGGTTATCGAAAACGCGGAGAGATTCGGACTCGCCCAGCTTCATCAGCTTAGAGGCAGAGTGGGAAGAGGCAGCGCCAAGTCATATTGCAGGCTGATCATAGGATCTGAGTCGGAGCTTGCCATAAAGCGCGGCAGGATCATGGAGCAATCGGGAGACGGCTTTTTCATCGCAGAAGAGGACCTGAAGCTGAGAGGCCCCGGGGAAATCTTTGGGACGAGACAGCACGGCCTGCCGGACCTTAACATTGCGGATCTTGCAAGGCACATCAAGGTGCTGGATCACGCCAAGGAGACAGCTGCTTCAATCGTAAGGGAAGACCCGTCTCTTGAGATGGCGAAGCACGCTGCGCTAAGGAGACGCGTGGTGAAACTTTTTGGAGAAGATTTCATGCTAAATCTTTAATATAGAGCTGTCATATGGTATGATTCAATTAGTGAAATGTAAAGTAGGATTTCATGCGATTAGTGTCCCATGGATGGGGAGTTGCCAGGGAACGAATAAGCCGGCTTATATTCGGCTTGCGGTATGAAATCTGCACCCGTTACAAATATGGATGGATTCATCTCGCTTGTAAGGGAAACGCTTATTCTCCCGCATGAGCGGGATTTTTTTAGGAGAATATTTATGGATTCAGAAAAAATCAAAGAAGGAGTTAAACTCATACTGGAAGGAATCGGAGAAGATGTTGACAGGGAAGGCCTTAAGGATACGCCCGACAGGGTAGCGAGAGCATGCGGCGAGATATTCGGCGGCATGAAGCTGGATCCTGCCGAGCACTACGTTAAAAAGTTCAAGGCTAACAACAACAACATGGTGATTGAGCACGATATACCGTTCTGCTCCATGTGCGAACACCACCTGCTGCCATTTTACGGCAAGGCTCATGTGGCCTACATTCCTGACGATCAGGTGGCAGGCCTTTCGAAGCTTGCGAGAACCGTCGAAACCTTTGCGAGAAGACCGCAGATTCAGGAGAACATGACGGCGCAGATTGCAGACGCCATAAACGATAATCTGGGTACCAAGGGTGTCATGGTGCTGATCGAAGCAGAGCACATGTGCATGACGATGAGAGGCGTCAACAAACCGGGGACGAAGACCATCACGACGGTCACGAGAGGTGCGTTTGACAGGAACTTTGATCTGCAGCAGGCATTCC
>JAFTHD010000098.1 GCA_017457585.1 Bacillota bacterium
ATCTCGTACAGTCCCAGCACGTAGTCGTGAAGCACCCTGCCCTGGTGATCCGCATCCGAGGAATAGGCCTCGTATATGCTCCTGTTAAAATCCCACTTGATATATTCTATGTTTCCCGAATCGAGCACTCTGCATATGCTCTCGAGCACGTATTCCTTGACACGGCAGTTGGCAAGATCCAGAACAAGCTGGTTCCTGCTCCTTACCGGCGATCTTCCCGGCAGCTTCAGCGCCCAGTCCGGGTGCGCCCTGTAAAGGTCGCTGTCCTCGCTCACCATCTCCGGCTCCATCCAGAGTCCGAACATGAGGCCTTCTTTGTTCACGTCCTCAATGAGCTCTCCTAAGCTGCAACCCAGCTTGCTCTCGTTTGCAACCCAGTCGCCCAGGGAAGAATTGTCGTCGTTTCTCTTGCCGAACCATCCGTCGTCAACCACCAGCATGTCGATACCCAGCTCTCTCGCATCCTTTGCAAGATTTACGAGAAAGTCCCGGTTTATGTCCATGTAGGCGCCTTCCCAGCTGTTTACTACCACCGGCTTTGGCAGACCCTTGTAAGGATCCCTGCATATGTGATTCCTTATAAGATCGTGCAGCTTCAGGGAAAGTCCGTCCGTTCCCTCTCCGCTGTAAGCGAGCACGGCCTCTGGGGTTACGAAGGTCTCCCCCGGCGCTACAGGGTAGTGGAATCCTGCCTCCTGAATCCCCATCTGCACCCTTGTTGTGCCGAACTGATCCTTTTCCGCTTCAGCCTGGAAGCCTCCGCTGTAGACAAGCTCCATGGCGTAGCAGTCCCCGGTGCTTTCACCTGCGCTTCTATCCGCCACGATGATGAAGGGGTTGTACTGGTGGGAGGAGGTTCCCCTTCTGCTTCCTACGACCTGACCGATCTCTTCAATCTGCGCACGGTGGACATTTCTTTCCATCATGTGCCTGCCGTTAAAGGTGATCAGGTCGTACTCTCCCGTAATGAAATCGATGGACGCAGAGAGCGCCTTTTCAAGGTACACCTTGCTCCCACCTGCGTTCCTTATGGTAAAGGCTCTCGTTATGACGTCCAGCTCCGGAAGCACTCCGTAGAGCATCCTCATCTCGAGACCCAGCACCGGATCCTTCAGGAGTATCTCGAGGGTCTCTGCCCCGCACTCCTTTGCATCATCCGTATACACCGCCGGAAGCCCGGGAAGCTCGTATTTTCCTTTTCTAATCTCGTGAGACGCGTACATGAAGACTGCGCCCCTTGCCCCGCTTTCAGTTTCTACCACTAAAGAAGGGGAACGAAAGTCTCCGTTCCCCCATACAGGCATTTCCCTCGGCAGAACGTCCATGGAATATGTTCTCTCGTTGCCTACGTTAAACGGACTGCCCGAAAACCCTCTGTCAAGATACTGCAAAAGGTATTCTGCACTGCCGTTTATTTTGCTGCCGTAGTACAAATGAAGAAGATATCCATATCCGTCTACCATGAACTGATACGTGGAATTTTGAGTGTCGATCGTGAATATTTTTCTGTCCTTGTCAAAACAAATTCCCATATATCTTTATTGCTCCAAATATTGTCTATTCTTTTACTTAACTGCTCCGTTTACAACACCTGCCATGATCTGCTTCTGGCATATTACGTAGAATATGAGCATAGGCAGCATAGCCAGCAGGTATGAGGCGAATGCCAGGTTATAGTTGGTACCGAACTGGGTCTGGAATGTCATCTGCGCTACCGGAAGTGTCGTCATGTCAGATCCGGACATGATAACCAGTGGCGTCATAACGTCGTTCCATACTGCCAGCGCGGTGATGACTGCTACCGTTGCGTGCATCGGCTTCATAAGCGGGAATATGACTTTCCAGTAAGCCTTCAAAGGCGTTGCGCCGTCAATGTGAGCGGCTTCCTCAAGGGCTGTCGGAATGTTCTTAAGATATCCCGAGTACAGCATGGTGTTCATCGGCATATAGAACACTACGTAGAGGAGTATCACGCCGATCGGGTTTGCGATGTGCAGGCTGGATGTCTCCTTGATGAGCGGCATCATCAGAACTGCGAATGGTACGAACATACCGCTTACAACGTAGTAGTATGCGCTCTTGTAAAATTTGCTGTTTGCCATCCTCCTGCCAAGTACATATCCGAGTATGGAGTGTATGAGTATGGACAGTACTACGGTGATTACTGTGATGAGCAAACTGTTTCCAAGGGCATTCCAGAAGTGTGTTACTTCGATGGCCTCAGCAAAGTTTGCGAAGCTGATGTGCTCCGGCAGGGAAAGGATTCCGCTGATGGAGTTGGTCATCTCTGACGGCTGTTTCATTGCAATGACTAACGTCATGTACAGAGGGAACAGCACCGTTGAAAGTCCCAGTATGAGCAGGACCGTTACCGGTTTATTGATACCTAAATTCAGTTTCTTAGTCTTTTCCATTACAGCTGCTCCTCCTTTCCGTTAAGGAATCTCATCTGTGCCACAGAGAAGGCTACGATTACTACGAAGAACAGTACTGCGTTAGCACTCTGGAATCCGAACTGACCGCCGGACATACCGTTGTTGTAGATCAGGTATGAGATGGACTCTGTACTCTGGGAAGGTCCGCCCTGTGTCAAAGCCACAATCTGGTCGAAGACCATCAGCGAGTTCTTCAGACAGAGAACCATGTTTATGGTGAAGAACGGCATGATGAGTGGGAATGTCAGGTACCTGAACTGTCTCCAGCCCTTTGCGCCGTCCAGCGAACCTGCCTCGTATACGTCAACCGGTACCGTCTGAAGACCTGAGATGTAGATGATGGTTGTCATCGCAATGTTCTGCCATACGCAGACGATGACGATGCCGACCCAGGCCCAGGTGGAACTTGCCAGTATGCTGGTGGTGTTAAAGATTGCCGGTACTATGTATGTGAACATGTAGTTGAATACATAGCCTATTACCAGTGCACCCAGAATGTTCGGTATGAAGTAAAGGCCTCTCAGTGCGCTCTTGAACTTGATCTTTGCGTTGAGTCCCAGCGCCAGTATGAGGGACAGTACGTTAACGAGTATGGTGATCGCTAAAGCTGCCTTGAAGGTGAAAAGGTACGAATGTCCTACTCTGCTGTCCGTAAACAGGTCGGCGTAGTTTCTGATCCCTACCCAGTCAAAGGAGCCGTAGCCCTTGTAGTTGGTAAAACTGTAGATGAAACCTCTGATAAGAGGATATGTATTGAATAAGCAGAAGAGTATCAGTATACCTATCGTTATATACAGGAATACTCTATCTCTATTTCCTGTTTTGCTCATGATATGACCTCCTCTTAGTTAGAACCTGCGTTAGCAGCTTCGTAATCCTTTACCTTCTGAATGATGTCTCTGTTGTATCTCGTCCAGTTGGAATCGAACTTGCTCAGGAACTCTCCTCTGTCTCCGTCGATGAGATAGGTCTGAATCATTGCATCAACAGCCATCTCTGTAGGATAGTGGTGATCCTGGAAGTCTGCCATCCTGCCTGCTTCGATGTAAGGGACCATGTCGTCCAGTTCCTTCGCCATCTTGTAATCTCCGGTGAGACAAGGTACTGCGTTCTGCGCGTCGATGTACTTCTGAACATTCTCATCCTGGATGAGGAAGTCGAGCACTTCATAGGCAGCGTCCTTGTTTTCACATCTCTCGGTTACTGCGAACTGGAGGTCAACACCTGAGTTGAGGATCAGATCGCTCTCTTTGTCTGCCGCAGGCATGACGAAAGATCCGATGTTCATATCAGGGTTCGATGATTTAATCTGTGGAATCGCATAGCTTCCGATTGTAAACATAGCGGAATCGCCGTTTGCAAATGCGAGACATGCGTCATTGTATCCGTATGCGAACGGGCCATCCTCGCCGTAATCGAGAAGCGCTGCGATCTTATCGGCCGTCTCAGCGTACTCGTCGGAGAAAGTGGTCTGGCCGTTGTTTACCTGATAGCAAACGTCTGCCGGTGCAAGCTGGATTGCAATTGCATTCCACGGTGCAAGGCATGTCCAGGTATCCTTGAACCCGAAGTAGAGCGGCTGAACGCCTTCGCTCTTAATGGTGTCGCAAAGCTTCAGGAACTCGTTCCATGAAGTCGGAATTTCCCAGCCGTGTTCTTCAAACATGTCCTTGTTATAAAGAACGCCTGCTGCGTTCGCAACGTAAGGGAGTCCGTACACTCCGTCTGTCGGTACGTACTCCAGACTTTCCAGAATGTCCAGGTACGCAGGGTTTACCTTTGAGAGACCTTCGTAGTTTGTCAGGTCTGAAAGGATATTCGCGTCAACGAATTCCGAATAGAGTACGTCTCCGCCAAATCCGATAATGTCAGGTTCTTCGCCTCTTATGAGACGTGTCTTCAGTATCGTCGTCGCATCGCTTGGAGATTCGATCTTCAGATATACATCGTCGTGAGACGCATTGAAATCTTCCTGAATCTGCTCGAAGATGTCGACAGCTTCCTGCTTATACTGCAGCATAGTTATCACGGTCTTGCCTGCAGTGTCCTCACTGTTTCCGCATCCTGCTAAGGATAGGGTCATCACCAGGCCTGTGGTTACCGTAAGTACTATGCTGAGAATCTTCTTGAATCTTGATTGCATGTGCTTACTCCTTTCCCGTGATTAATCTACCAATGATAATTCCGTATCCTTGTCGAATATATGCATCTTTGCAAGGTCAACTGCCAGCGTTACCTTGTCGCCTGCCTTTGCCTTGAGTCCCGGTGAAACGGATGCTACCCAGTTGGCGTCATTCAGGTTGAAATAGAGCAGTCCTTCTGAACCCAGCATTTCGAATACCGTAGTCTCGACTTCAAGGACGATATCCGCATCTGCGGACTCGTCGTGCTCGCTGATGTTTTCAGGACGAATACCGATGGTAACTTCCTTGCCGATATATCCGCCGTCTCTGAGCACCTCTGCCTTTGCCTGGTCAACCTTGATCTTCTGACCTGCGAAGGTGAGCACGATGTCTCCGTTTTCCTCTTCAACCTTTGCGTCTACCATGTTCATAACAGGCATTCCGATGAATCCTGCAACGAACTTGTTTACAGGGTGGTTGTAAAGGTTCTCAGGGGTGTCAACCTGCTGAACTACGCCGTCCTTCATAACGACGATACGAGTTCCCAGGGTCATCGCCTCTGTCTGGTCGTGGGTAACGTAGATAATCGTTGCACCCAGCGACTGGTGAAGCTTTGAGATCTCTACTCTCATCTGTCCTCTCAGCTTTGCATCCAGGTTTGAGAGAGGCTCGTCCATGAGGAATACCTTCGGGTTTCTCACGATGGCTCTTCCCATGGCTACTCTCTGCCTCTGTCCACCTGACAGTGCTGCAGGCTTTCTCTTGAGCAGGCTCTCCAGATCCAGGATTCTTGCAGCTTCCCTTACCTTCCTGTCGATTTCATCCTTCGGCATCTTCTTAAGCTTCATGGAGAATGCAATGTTATCGTATACTGTCATGTGCGGATACAGTGCATATGACTGGAATACCATTGCGATATCTCTGTCCATGGCGTCCACGTCGTTTACGCGATTGCCATCGATGATGAGATCTCCCTCGGAAATGGTCTCAAGACCTGCGATCATTCTCAGCGTTGTGGATTTACCACAACCTGACGGTCCAACGAAGATAATGAACTCCTTATCTTCGATATCCAGGTTAAAATCCTTGACCGCTTCAAATCCGTTCGGATACCTTTTGAATACGTGTTTTAACTGAACACTTGCCATAACAACTTTCCTCCTAATACTAATGTACACTTCGTCTGCCGTTTTACATATTTACGACATTGTGTTACACTCAAGACAACGAACATAACGTCTGATAAAACAACGGAGTTTTTCTTATTAGAAAAGGTAATATAATTGAAAAACCAACAACAATAGCATATTTGCGCAGCTTTATATCAATTTGCTGATATATATCGGAATAATGCAAGCAGAGACGCATTTTGGTATATTTCGGAGGTGTTTTAAGCATGGCAAATTACATCTATAAAGTATTCCCAAACAACAGGTTCATAGACCTGGGTCTCTTTCAGTTCGGCTACGAAAAGTGCAACCCGTCGCATTCCTTCGGGCCGGCGACGAGAAGTCACTATCTTTTTCACTACGTAATATCCGGCAAAGGCAGACTTTATACGAAGAACAGCAAGGGCGAAAACATGATAGAAGAGATCTCCGCAGGACAGGGGTTCATGATATTCCCGGGGCAGGAGACTTTTTATTCCGCAGACTCGGCAGCGCCATGGGAGTATCTGTGGCTTGAATTCGACGGACTTCGCGTCTACGAAGGCCTGAAGATGATCGGAATTTCCGTGGATAACCCGGTATACAAGCCTGTCTATAAGAACTACGGCGACATTGTTAAGAACGAAATGCAGCACATGGTGGATCATAGAGACCTTTCGCCCCTCTATCTCATCGGTCACCTCTACCTCTTCTACGATGCCCTCATCTGCTCGGTAACCAACACTTCCGAGTCAAAGGGATCAAGGCTTCGCGACTTCTACATACACGAGGCTATCACCTTTATCGAGACCAACTCCTACAAGGACATATCGGTGGAGGACATCGCAGCCGCCTGCGGTCTGGACCGAAGCTACTTCGGCAAGCTCTTCAAGAGCGAAATCGGCCAGTCGCCTCAAACTTTCCTGATCACATACAGGATGATCAAAGCCACCGACATGCTCATGCAGACAAGACTGTCCATCGCCGAAATCGGCAGGCTTGTGGGCTACGAAAACCAGATGCACTTCTCCAGAGCCTTTAAGAATTACTACGGTCTTTCACCGCTCCAGTGGAAGAACGCCCATAAAAATGAAAACAACTGATGATATTGACATGTCACTTTGGTTAGCGTATACTAACGATTAGGTAAGACTAACCAGGAGGCATTACTTGAGTAAAGACGAATTAGCTCTGAAACTAAGTCAAATACAGATTGACCAAGCCAGACTTCTTTCTCAAATGTCCCAGTTCTTTTCTAAAAGCGGCGAAACCGGTGTCATCCTTTGGCTCAGCCAGAGAAAGACGCCTGCCTACTCGGTGGATATCGTGGATCACTTTGGTCTGACGCCGGGACGGGTAGCCAACATCATCAAAAAACTGGAGGAGCACGGCTACATCCTGCGCCAGCAGGATGACGAGGATCTGCGAAAGGCACACATCATCCTTACGCCTGAAGGCAGAGAAATCGCAAGGGCAGAGTTTGAACGCATGAACAGCTCCAATGGCAAAATCGTTGAAGAACTGGGGGAAGAAGATACCGTTCAGTGGATAGACCTGCTCACGAAGATGAGCAAAGTATTCGGAACTGGAACCTCTTCCGGAAGATAGAAAGAACACGAGCTTAGGGCAAAAAAGCCTTAAGCTCTTCTTATGCCCTTATGGTTTCTATTAAAAATTTTTATCGCAAACTAAAATGGAAGGCATTCAAAATCGGTGACAGATATGACGATGACGATAAAGGATCTAACGGTCGGAGAAAGCGGAGTTATTGCAACAGTCGGCGGCGAAGGGGCGCTGCGCCAGCACTTTCTTGATATGGGCGTCATCCCGGGCGCAGAGGTCACAGTAGTCAAGTACGCCCCTATGGGAGATCCTGTGGAGATGATGATTCACGGATATGAGCTGACCCTCAGGCTGGAGGATGCGGATAAAATAGCGGTTTCTCCTGCAGACAAAGCGGCTGCCATGCCTGTGCAGCCCCACCACCCTGCAAGTCCGCACCCGGGTCTCGGCCAGGGCGGCATCTATCACGCCCAGGAGACAGAAACACCGCTTCCTGACGGCACACTGCTCACCTTTGCCCTTGTGGGAAACCAAAACAGCGGCAAGACCACCCTGTTCAATCAGCTTACGGGCGCCAGGCAGCACGTGGGAAATTTCCCGGGCGTTACCGTTGACAGGAAAGACGGTGCCATAAGGGGTTACGAAAACACCATGATAACCGACCTTCCCGGAATCTACTCCATGTCGCCCTACTCCAGCGAGGAGCTGGTGTCGCGAAACTTTGTGCTGAACGAGAAGCCAAAGGCCGTGATAGATATCGTGGACGCTACAAACATCGAACGAAATATGTATCTGACGATGCAGCTTCTTGAGATGGACGTTCCCGTCGTCGTTGCCCTCAACATGATGGACGAGGTGTCGGGAAACGGCGGTTCCATCGACGTCAACGAGATGGAGGCCATGCTCGGCGTGCCGGTCGTTCCCATCTCCGCTTCAAAGGACCAGGGAATTGACGAGCTGGTGGAGCACGCAATACACATCGCTAAATATCAGGAAAAATCCGCACGTCAGGACTTTTGCGACGAAAAGGCCTATAACGGGGCGGTCCACAGGGCACTTCACGCTGTCATGCATCTGATAGAAGATCACGCGAAAGCCGCAAGGCTTCCGGTCAGATTTACGGCGA